>CBJKNR010000037.1:0-15141 GCA_966417555.1 uncultured Sphingopyxis sp. | reverse complement strand
GCAGATCAAGGGCCCGTCGCTGCAGGAGTGGGCCAAGGAAGGCGTGCTCGCCAACCTCGACACCACGGCCAAGGCCGAGAAGTGGGACGAGCTGCTGCCCAAGGTCGTCTCCGACGCCATGAAGTACAAGGGCAACTACATCGCCGTGCCGGTCAACGTGCATCGCGTCAACTGGCTGTGGGCCAACCCGCGCGTGTTCGAGAAGGCCAACGTCAAGGTGCCGACGAACTGGGACTTTCGGACGCGCAGGCGGCGTCGCTGCCGCGCGTCGCTCGCGATACGCTCGCGAACGGATAAGCAGCCGGCGGGACCAGGCATCCGCTTGCTGCGGCGCGGCGTCGAAACAGGCTGACGAGCCCCCGCCGATCAATAGATCGGCGTGATCTGCATCTGCGGAAGCGGACGCGGCGTTCCGTCGCTGAGGTCGGGCCCGAGGTCGGCCCACTCATGCCCGCGCGCAACGAGGTCGGCGAACAGTTTTTGCGATGCTGCCTCGGCCTCGGCCGACCGGAATTTATACGATATGGGCGCCGGCGTCCCGGTGCGTACCGTCGCAAACGCTGCCGCATAGGCGGGGATCGGCGGGGTGAGTTTCGTGCTCGCCGCGATCCGGATCGAATAACGTTGCAGTCCGGATGCGACATTGCGCCACCGCACCCAATAATGATTGGCAAAGGAGAATTGATACAGGCGCTCGCCGGCAGCCGTGCCCTTCAGCGAGATGCTGTCCAGTATCGCCTGCGACATGTCGAGGTTCATGCCGCCCTCGGTCTTGTCGAGCGCGATGTGGACGATCCGGTCGCGCTGTCCCGGCGCGCGCGACTGGAGCAGGTCGCGCCAATTCTGCATCGTGCTGATGATGCCGAAGACAAAGTTCGACATTTCGGCCAGCGCCAACGGGCGAGAGATCGAACTGTAGCTCCGCTGCCAGCCGCGGTTGTTGTGGAGCGGCAGCCAGACGGCGGCCTCGGCCCTGTCGCGCGGATTCGGCGGCTCGGGATTTTCCGCCGCGGCGGCACCATCGTCGCTTTGCGGATAGACGAGGTTGATCGCAAAGGTGGGCCAGCGGGGGAGCGGTGCATCGAACAGGTGAAGGGGGAAATTGCTCGAGGCACCGCCGTCCGAGAACCAGCAGATGCGAAAGCGTTCGATCGACGAGACCGGCGCCTCGCCACCGGTGGCCAGCCCGTCGGTGCTCTGACTCAGCGAATTTTCCTCTTCATCTGCCTCGTCGTCGAACGCCTCGCCTTCGGTCGCGATACGACGCGTCCGCCGCGCGGCCGGCTCGTGCAGCGGGACCGCGCTGATGAGCAGCGGAAAGCTGAGGCTCATCCGCATGGCCACCAGTACGGGCATCCGACCCTTGCCCGGCAGGCGATAATAATCCTTCCCGTCGACATGGTCGGGCGGCCCCGCCATCGCGACCATCGCATCGACGACGGCCCTGGGAAACAGGAGGTCGAATTCCTCGCGCAGAAACCAGAAAGTCGCATCGGTGAAGGGCAGCGTTCGTGGCTCGTGGTGCGACACGCCGGTCGTGATCATCTGCAGCGAGATTGCTGTCCCGGTAGCCGGCTCGCCGGGATAACGGGGTGCCGACCAGAGATCGTCGAACAGCAAGGGCTCCGCCAAGGCCTTGCCCGAGAGCGATTGCAGGACTTCGTGCAGCCATTCGGTCAGCGCCGGCTTGCCTGCACCTTCGCGCGGAGCGAGGCCCGAACACAGGCCGAGCAAATTACGCCGCGCCACGCGGGCGATGCGCAACAGCGCGCAGATCGCGGCGCCGAGATAGGCGCAGACCACCGACGGCAGCATAGCCGCGGCGAGGCCGGGAAACCCGCCAAGCCAGAAACCGAAACCGAGGAAGAGACCGAGCAGAAGCATCGCTTCGAGCGGCGCGATTGCTACCACCGCGACCGCGGCGGCGAGGGCCTTGCGGAGCGGCCCCGCATTGCCGGCGAGCGTTACGATCAGGCGATAGGCATTTCGTGCGCCACGGGCGGGCTGAAAGAGGCCGAAGATGAATCCTTGCGACGAAAGCTGCGCCGCGACACGCTCGAGGCCGGCAAAGCCAAGCGTCGGCGGGCAGGGCGCAGCCGGGCCCGATGCGACATGCTTCCGGTCGCCGAGCGCCGCCGCAGCAGTCGCCGCCGCAGCGATCGCGCCCGCCGAGGTCCCGCCGATATTCTTGAAGCGGAAATCGCGCGAAAGCGCGAGCACTGCGTTGGGATAGACGATACCGCTCGTGATGCCGCCCTTCATCACAAGGTCGCAATAGCGGGTGGCTGCGTGGCTCATGTCTTCCTCTCCGGGACATAGGGGGTCCGATGTCTCGCCCATTCCGCAGCAGGGGGCAAGTTGCGGCCGGGGAAATCCACAAGCCATTTGCTTATGCTGTGTTGGGACTGTAATACGGGCGCCGCGCATGAAATGGTTTCGTAAACCCGATGGCCCCGACCCGACGCTTGCGATGGCGCCTGTGGGGCCCTTCGCCGACTCGGCATCGTCCCCGCCGCCCGTTCCCGAGACGCGTCGTCGCAAGTGGATGCGCCGCATCTCGCGCAGCTTTGCTGTCTTTGGCATAATCCTCCTGCTGCTCATCGGCTGGCTTGCGCGCACCGCACCGCTGTCGAAATCGCTCGAGCCGATCGCGCCGCCGCAGATCACGCTGCTCGCATCCGATGGCACGCCGATCGCGCGCACCGGGGCGATCGTCGACACGCCGGTGAAGGCGAGGGACCTGCCCAGGCATGTGACGGGCGCCTTCCTCGCGATCGAGGATCGGCGGTTTTACACGCACTGGGGCGTCGACCCGCGCAGCATCGCGCGCGCGGTGTGGAGCAACATCACCGGCGGCCGGACGCAGGGCGGCAGCACGATCACGCAGCAGCTCGCCAAATTCACCTTCCTGACGCCGAAGCGCACGCTCGGCCGCAAGGCGCGCGAGGCGCTGATCGCCTTCTGGCTCGAAGCGTGGCTGACCAAGGACGAGATTCTCGAACGCTATCTGTCCAATGCCTATTTCGGCGACAACACCTATGGCCTGCGCGCCGCATCGCTCCATTATTTCTATCGCCAGCCCGAGAAACTGACTCCCGCGCAGGCGGCGATGCTCGCGGGACTGGTGCAGGCGCCGTCGCGCCTCGCGCCGACGCGCAATCCCGACCTCGCCGAAAAACGCATGAAGCTGGTGCTGAACGCGATGGTCGATACGGGCTATATGACCGCGGCCGAAGCGGAGGCGATCCGCGCCCCGCGCATCGACGTGCGCACGCGCAATACGCTGCCGACCGGAACCTATTTTGCCGACTGGGCGCTGCCCGAGGCGCGCAAGCTGAGCGACGTCGGCTATTCGCGCCAGACGATCACGACGACGCTCGATGCGCGGCTGCAGTCGGTCGCGCGCCGCGTTACCAGCCGCGCCGGGCTCGGCAAGGCACAGGTCGCGCTCGTCGCGATGCGCCCGAATGGCGAGGTGGTTGCGATGATCGGCGGCAAGGATTATTCCGCCTCGCCCTTCAACCGCGCGACGCAGGCGCGGCGCCAGCCGGGATCGACCTTCAAGCTCTTCGTCTATCTCGCCGCGCTCCGCGCGGGGTGGGAGCCGGACGACATGATCGACAATCGCGCGATCGAGACCGGCGCATACCGCCCGAAAAATGCGGGGGGCGCCTATTCGGACGAAATCAGCCTCGAAGACGCTTTCGCCTCGTCGAGCAACGTCGCCGCGGTACGGTTGCTGCGCGAGGTCGGCGACGACAAGGTGATCGATATGGCGCGCGACCTGGGTGTCACCGCCCCGATGACGAAGGGCGATCCCAGCCTCGCGCTCGGCACGTCGAGCATGACGCTGCTCGAACTCACCGCCGCCTATGCCGCGGTCGCCGCGAACAGCTATCCGGTCGAGCCGCACGCGTTCGAGGCCCAGGAAAAGGGCTGGTTTGAAAATCTCGTCTGGGGCCCGTCAAGCTTCGGGTCGCGCGAGCATGAGAACATCGAGAAGATGCTGCGGGCTGCGGTCAATCGCGGTACCGGCCGCGCGGCGCGGCTGCCGCAGGCGAATTTCGGCAAGACCGGCACCAGCCAGGATAATCGCGACGCGCTGTTCGTCGGCTATGCGAACGGGCTCGTCGTCGGCGTGTGGATCGGAAACGACGACAATACGCCGCTGCAGGGTGTTTCGGGCGGTGGCCTGCCCGCGCGCATCTGGCGCGATTTCATGACCCAGGCATCGGGCAGGAAGGCCGCGCCGCCGCGGCCGAAGCCCGTCGATCCGACCGGTCCGGTCGAGCCGCTCGACATCCCCGACATCCGCGACATTCCGGTCGGCGACGGCACCCGCGTCGGGATCGAGGGCGGCGATGCGGTGATTTCGACCGAGGTGGGCGGCAGCCGGATCGACCTCAGGCTTCCGATCCAGGACCGCGTGCCCGAACCGGCCGTTCCCGAACCGCAGCCGCCGCCCGGCAACTAGTCAGCTGGGCAGTATTTCGAACGCGGCGCTCGCCATCGCCTTTCCGTTGACAATCAATTCGACCCCGTGCCGCCCCGGGCGATGGCGGCGGGTGCTGAAATCGCGGATCGTCTGGCTGATGGCGAGCGGGGCGGCTTCTCCTGCGGCCAGTTCGAAGCTCTTGAGCTTGAACACCTTCGGCGCGGTCCTGCCGCCGGCGCGCGCGTAGTGGATGCGATAGTCGACGACCAGTCGCTGATCGACGGCCGCATCCGACACGATCTCCGCGGTGATGGCGATCCGGTCGCCAAGGCGGACCGTCGCCGGCGAAATCGTAAAGTCGCGCACGGTTACTTCTGCGCCATGGCCGACGCCGATCAGCGCGAGCGCCCCGGGGTCACCCTTCTTGATAAGCGTGCGCAGCGCGTGGCGGATGATCCACGCGGTGCGCGCGTCATCCTGCGGCCATTCAGCGAGGCGCGCCAGCAGCCATTCGGGCCGGTCCCTGGCGATGTCGTTGAGGTGGTTCGCGACCGACTTCTGCACATAGCGGCTCGGGTCGGCCTTCAAAGCCTCGAGGATTGGCGCCGCCAGCGTCGGATCGGATTTCAGTGCGGGAACGCGTGCCGCCCACGGCAGTCGCGGCCGTGCCCCTTCGCTTGCCAACCGGCGCACATGCTCGTCGTCGCTGCCGGTCCATTGCCGCATCGTCGCCAGCGCGCGCGGGGTGTCGTGCGCGAGGAAAGGGCGGATGGCGAATTCGGCCGTTCCGAAGCGGGTCAGGTCGGCAAGCGCATCCATCGACCGGTCGAAGTCATCGAGCCCATAGCGCGCGACATATTCGGTGATGGCCATCGCCTGAAAGCCGTGGCGCAATCGCGGCGCCATCGTGCGGACGATGTCGAGCGCCGCCGGATAGTCGTCCGGCAGGGCCGCATGAAGCGCGTCGGCGATATGGCGGACGCGCTCCATGATCGACAGCGCGTCGAGACCATCCGATGCGGAAGACAGAAATGCGGCGCGATCGAATCGCGACGCTGCAGCGACACCGGCATCGGCAATCGTCCCGAGCGCTTCCGGGCCCAGAATGTCCTTGAGCAGCGCGGGCGTCTTACCGGCCATGATGGCGTGCCGCTATTGTCGTTCGACCAGTCCGCCGCCGAGCGCGACATAGAGCGTCACCAGATTGTCGACCTGCGCCCGGCGCAATTCGATCAGCGTCTGTTCGGACGCGAAAAGGTTGCGTTCGGCGTCGAGCACTTCGAGATAGGTCGAAACGCCCTCGCGATACCGCTTCCGCGCGAGATCGGCGATGCGCCGCGTCGCGAGCGTGCCCCGCTCCTGCGCCTCGACCTGCTCGGCGAGGTAGCGGCGGCCCGCGAGCGCGTCGGCGACTTCGCGGAAGGCGCCCTGCACGGTGCGCTCATAGGTCGCGACCGCGATATTCTCGCGCGCCTCGGCGACGGTCAGATTGCCCTTGTTGCGGCCGAAGTCGAAGATCGGCAGGCTGATCGACGGGCCGAAGCTCCAGCCGAAACCGCTATCGCTGAACAGATTGTCGAGCGAACCCGAGGCGAAACCAAGATTGCCGGTCAGCGAGATCGACGGGAAAAAGGCGGCGCGTGCGGCGCCGACATTGGCGCGCGCGGCGCGCAGCCGTTCCTCCGCCGCGAGCACATCGGGACGCGCGACGAGCAGGTCCGATGGCAGGCCGGCGGTCAATGTCGGCGATTGGCCCTGCCGGACGAGCGGCAGCGGCGCGGGCAGCGGCCCTGTGATCGGACCGCCGGTGAGCACGGCGAGGAAATTGTCGGCCTGCGCCTTGGCGAGCTTCAGGCTGGCAAGCTGCGTCTCGGCCTGCGTCAGCAGCGTTTCGGACTGGCGATAGTCGAGCGCCGAGGTGACGCCCGCGTCGAGCCGGCGCTTCGCAATGCGCAGCCCTTCCTTGCGACTCGTCACGGTCGCTTCGGCGAGCGCGATCTGCTCATCGGCGCCGCGCGAGGCGAAATAGGTCGAGGCGACGTCGCGGACGAGCGCGAGGCGGAACGCGCGTTCGGCCTGCTCGGTCGCGAGATACTGGCTGCGCGCGGCTTCGGACAGATTCTTGACGCGGCCCCAGAAATCGAGCTCGAACGAGGTTACGCCGACGCCGACCGAATAGCGGTTCGTTGTGTCGGTCCCCGGACCGGTGAGCGACGGCCCCCGCGTCCGCGTTGCCTCGGCGCTCGCGCCCACGGTCGGCAGGCGGTCGGCGTCCTGGATGCGATAGAGGCCGCGCGCTTCCTCGATCTGCGCGATCGCGACGGCGAGGTCGCGGTTGCGTTCAATCGCCTGCGCGATCAGCACCTCGAGCTGCGGATCGGCGAAGAAGTCGTGCCAGGCGACGTCGGTCGCACGCTGGCCGAGCGTCACGTCGCCTGCAAACTCCGCCGGATAGTCGGCGGCGGTCGACAGCGGCGGGCGCTCGTGCTTCGGCGCCATGTTGACGCATCCGGCGAGGGTGGTCGCCGCGAGCAGTGCGATCAGGTTACGCATGGCCGGGCTCCTCATGATGGCCTTTCTCGGCAGGGGCGGGGGGCCGCTTGCGGCTGAGCCATTTGCGCACCGACAGGTAGAAGAGCGGGATGAAGAAGATGCCGAGCAGTGTCGCGGCGATCATCCCGCCCATCACGCCCGATCCGACCGCGATGCGGCTGGCGGCGCCGGCGCCGCTCGCGATGACGAGCGGGACCATGCCGAGGATGAAGGCGAGGCTGGTCATGATGATCGGACGGAGGCGCAGCTTGACCGCCTCCATCACCGCGTCGAGCGTCGATTTGCCCTCGGCTTCCTGCTCGATCGCGAATTCGACGATCAGGATCGCATTCTTCGCGGCAAGCCCGATGATCGTGATCAGGCCGACGTTGAAATATATGTCGGCGGAGAGACCGCGCAGCATCGAGAAGAGCACAGCACCGAGCACGCCCAATGGCACGACGAGGAGGACGGCGACGGGCACCGACCAGCTTTCGTAGAGCGCGGCGAGCAGAAGGAAGACGACGACGAGCGACAGGCCGAGCAGCATGCCGATCTGGCCGGCGGACTGTTTCTCCTCATAGGAGATGCCCGTCCATTCGAACGAGAAGCCCGCGGGGAGCTGCGATGCGAGCCGTTCCATTTCGGCCATCGCTTCGCCGGTCGACTGGCCCGGTGCGGGTTCGCCCGAGATCGTCATCGCCGGATAGCCGTTGTAGCGCTGGAGCTGCGGCGCTTCGGCCGACCATTCGGCCTTGCTGAACGATCCGAACGGAACCATGTCGCCGTTCGCGCTGCGCACGCGAAGGTCGAGCACGTCCTGCGGGGTCATGCGGCTCGCGGCGTCGGCCTGCAGCAACACGCGCAGCACGCGGCCTTCGCGGGTGAAGTCGTTGGCATAGGCGCTGCCGAAGCTGATCGCGAGCGTCGCGTTGACGTCGCCGATCGACAGGCCGAGCGCGCGTGCCTGGATGCGGTCGATGTCGACCTTCAGCACCGGCGCGTCCTCCTGCCCCTCGGGCCGGACATTGGCGAGCAGCTTGCTCTGCATCGCGCCGCCGAGCATCTGGTTGCGCGCCGCGATCAGCGCCTCACGCCCGTTGCCGCCGCGGTCCTGCAGCTTGAAGGTGAAGCCGCTCGACGTGCCGAGCTCGGGGATCGACGGCGGACTCAGCGAGAAGGCGAACGCCTCCTTGATGCCCATGAGGGTACCCATCGCCTTGCCTGCGATCGCGTCGGCGCTGTTTTCCTTGCCCTTGCGTTCGTCCCACGGCTTCAGCGGGGTGAACATGATCGCGTTCGCCTGGCCTTGGCCAAAGAAGCTGAACCCGTTGACGAGCACGATGTTGGCGACCTGCGGCTGTTCGGCGAAGAAGGCCTTGACCTGCTTGGTCGCCTCGTTCGTGCGCTGGGTCGTCGCCCCCGGCGGCGCCTGGATCACGGTGATCAGATAGCCCTGGTCTTCCTGCGGCAGGAACGAGCCGGGCAGGCGGAAAAACAGCAGGGCGGTGATCGCAACCATCGCGACGAACACGCCGAGCCAACGCAGCGGGGTCGCGAGGATCTTGCCGACGCCGCCCTGATAACGGCCGGTCGTCCGGCCGAACCAGTCGTTGAAGCCGCCGAAGAAGCGATCGAAGAAGGCGCCGATCCGGCCCTTTCGTTTGGTCTGGTCGTGCGGCTTCAGCAGCGTTGCGCACAGCGCGGGCGTCAGCGTCAGCGCGAGCAGCGCCGAGAAGGCGATCGAGATCGCGAGCGTCATCGAGAACTGGCGATAGATGCCGCCGGTCGAGCCGGGGAAGAAGGCCATCGGAATGAACACGGCGATCAGCACCAGCGTGATGCCTATGATCGCCGAAGTGATCTGGCCCATCGCCTTCACCGTCGCATCATACGGCGACAGATGCTCCTCGTTCATGATGCGCTCTACATTCTCGATCACGACGATCGCGTCGTCGACGAGAATGCCGATCGCGAGCACCATGCCGAACAGCGTCAGCACGTTGATCGAAAATCCGAACATCCAGAGGCCGAGGCATGCGCCCGCGAGCGCGATCGGCACGACCACGGTCGGGATCACCGTCGCGCGCCAGTTCTGGAGGAACAGGAACATGACGAGGAAGACGAGTAGCATCGCCTCGGCGAGCGTCTTCACGACCTCTTCGATCGACAGGCTGATGAAGGGCGTGGTGTCATACGGGATCGACCAGGTGACGTCGGGCGGGAAGCCCTTCGACAATTCGGTCATGCGTGCGCGGATGCCTTCGGCGGTCGACAGCGCGTTGGCGCCGGGGGTCAGCTGGACTGCGAGGCCCGCCATCGGCTTGCCGTTGAGTTCGGACGAGAAGAGATAGCTCGCCGCGCCGAGCTCGACGCGCCCGACGTCGCCCAGCGTCACCGCCGACCCGTCGGGGTTGGCGCGCAGGATGATGCTTTCGAACTGTTCGGGCTTGGTGAAGCGGCCCTGCGTCGTGATGACGGCATTGAGCTCCGCCCCCTTGGCGATCGGCTGGTCGCCGAGCTGGCCGCCCGGCGTCTGACTGTTCTGCTCCTGCACCGCGCCGAGCGCTTCGGCGGGCGACAGATTGTGCGAGGCGAGCTTTTGCGGGTCGAGCCAGATGCGCATCGCATATTCGGGGGCAAAGGCCTGGATATTGCCGACGCCGTTCACCCGGCGCAGTTCATCCAGAATGCGCGTGTTGGCGAAATTGTTGACCTCCATCGGGTCGGTATTGCCGCTCTTCGACGTGATCGCGACGATCAGCAGAAAGCCCGAATTGGCCTCGGTGACCGAGATGCCCTGACGGCGCACATCCTCGGGCAACCGCTGTTCGACGCGGCGGAGGCGGTTCTGGACCTCCATTTGCGCATTGTCGATGTCGGTCCCCGCCTCGAAGGTCAGGGTGATCGACGCAGTGCCGTTCGATTCGCTGGTCGAGGCCATGTAGAGGAAGCCCTCGACCCCGTTCAGTTCCTGCTCGATAACCTGTGTGACATTCTGTTCGAGCGTGCTGGCGTCGGCGCCCGGATAGGTGACGCCGATCGTCAGCGAGGGCGGCGCGACCGACGGATATTGCTCTACAGGCAAGCTGCGCAGCGCGATGATCCCGGCAAGCAGGATGCCGATGGCAATGACCCAGGAGAAGATGGGCCGGTCGATGAAGAAGCGGGGGGTCATGTCAGGTCAGCGCTTCGCCGCGGGGGTCGACGCCGTTCCCTTGGGCTGCGCGACGCGTACGGGCTGACCGGGCTGCACCTTCTGCAGCCCGTCGATGATCACCCGGTCGCCGGGCTTCAGCCCGTCGAGGATCGCCCATTGGCCAGCGACCATCGTTCCGAGCTTTACCGGGCGTGGCGTCGCGACATTCTTGGCATCGAGTACCATCACGCTTGCATTGTCGGCCGCCAGCTTGACCGCGCGCTGGGGGATCAGCACCCCGTTGGCGCGGTTGCCCGCGAAGATGCGCGCGCGCACGAACTGGCCCGGCAGCAGCGTGGAGGTCGGGTTGGGGAATTCGGCGCGCAGGGCGGCGGTACCCGTCGCCTCGTCGATCGAGAGGTCGAAGAAATCGAGGTGCCCGACTACCGGATAGGCGGTGCCGTCCTCGAGGATCAGCTGGACCTCGACGCGCTCGAGCTGGGGTGCATTGACCTTGCCCGCTTCCATGTCGCGGCGCGTCGCCAGCAGATCCGAACTCGACTGGCCGAAATTGACGTAGACGCGGTCGATCTGTTCGATCGTCGTGAGCAGCGTGCCCTGGGCGGCGCTGACGAGTGCGCCTTCGGTGACTTCGGCGCGGCGGGCGCGACCCGAAATCGGCGCGGTGACCGAGGCATAGCCGAGGTTGAGACGGGCGGATTCCAGATTGGCCTGCGCCGCCGCCACGTCGGCTTCGGCGGTGCGCTGCGCGGCGACCGCGGCGTCATATTCCTGCTTGCCGATCGCCTGGTCGGCGAGCAGCGGCTGATAGCGGCCGACGACCTGTCGCGCATTGGCAGCGGTCGCCTGTGCCCGGGCCAGCTGCGCGCGTGCGGCATTGGAGGTCGCGATCAGCTCGCGCGGATCGATCCGGAACAGGGGGGTCCCGGCGCGGACATAGCTGCCTTCGTTGAACAGGCGGCGCTCGACGATGCCGTTGACGCGCGCCCGCACTTCGGACGTCCGATAGGCCTGCACGCGACCAGGCAGTTCGATAACATTCGGTACTGCCTGCGTGCGGACGGTCACGATAGTGACCTCGGGCGGCGGCGGGGCCGGCGGCGCCTCGGACGAGCAGGATGCCAGCAGCAAGGCCAGCGCAGCGCCGGCGGCGCAGCTGAGAGGACGGACGCGACTCATATGGACCCCTGAAAATTCGCAGTTGTGCGGGATTTGGTTATACGCAAAAGCTTGCGCTTGCACGCCGTGTAATTTAAATTACAAAAAAGGGCAAGGGAAGAGGGGGCATTAATTGGACACGTCGGAAACGACCATATGTCAAATGGATAGGTCATCGCCACGCGAGCGGCGGCAAAGCGCGATTCTCGACGCGGCGGAGGCGCTGTTTCTCGAACAGGGGTATGAGCGTACCAGCCTCGCCGAAATCGTGAAGCGTTCGGGGGGCTCGCTTGCGACGCTTTATGAGCTGTTCGGCAACAAGCAGGGCCTGCTCCGCGCGATCGCAACGCGCTGGTGCGACGAGGCGATGCTGAGGTCGCTGGACGAGGAGGCGGTCGGGGGCCTGTCGACCGTCGAAATCCTGAAGCGCTATGCGCACCGCCAAAGCGAGCTGATGGAATCGCCGCACGCCGTCGCCCTGATGCGCATGCTGATATCCGAAAGCTTGCGCGACCATGAGTTCGCGATGCAGATTTACCGCGACCTTCACGTGCCCGCGCTCGAGGAATTGATCGAGCTGTTCGCCGAATGGGCGGCGACGGGCAAGGCCGACATCGATCGCCCGGAGGCCGCGGCGCGCCTGTTCTTCGATATTGTCGTCGGCGATTCGATGCTGAGCATGCTGATGGGGATCGAGGACGAATGGCTCGATCCCGAACAGATCGACTGGCGGCTTCAGCCCTTTCTTTCGCATTTCAAGATCCGGTAGAATCTCTCGCCGCCGCGAGGCTGTTGACATTATTGTAAATAAATGAAAGCGTGCGGCCCGCTGCTTCGGGAGTGTCGTGCCTTGGCCAGTACTGCCCTGTCTTCGGCCGCATCGGCCGGCGAAACCTCTGCGCTGCGCCCGCGAACCGTCGCTGCCTATGCCGCGACCGCCGGGCCGACCGTGATCCTGGGGCTGCCATTCAGCGTCTACCTTCCGCCCTATATCGCCGAAGGCGGGGTGATTTCGGTGGCACTGGTCGGGTTGCTCTTCTCGCTCACCACCATCTGGGACGGTGTCGTCGATCCGCTGATCGGCACGATGGTCGACCGCGTTCGCACCGGCCCCGGCGCCCATCGGCGCTGGATGCTCGCGGCGCTCGTGCCCCTGTCTATCCTGCTGCTTGCGCTGGTGACGGTGGGTGACCGGCTGCCTTTTGCGGCGCTCTTCCTGATGATGGTGCTCTTTTATTCGAGTTACAGCCTCTATGAGGTTGCGCAGCTTTCGTGGGGTTCCGCGCTCGTGCGCACGGCCGCCGACAGCGCGCTTCTTTACGGGATGCGCGACTGGTTCGCGAAGATCGCGCTGATCCTTGCTTTCGCGGCGCCCGCGGCGGCGCAGTTGCTGATCCCGGGCATCAGCCTGCAGGGGCGTATCATGGCCTATGCCAGCCTGTTCCTGCTGATGGTGCCGATCGCGCTGTTCGCTATCCGGCGCGTTCCGCCGCGCGCGGTCGTCGCCGAGCCCGGCATTGGCTGGCGGCAGGAAATCCGCGTTTCGCTGTCTTTCCCGCCGCTCATGCTCCTGCTTGGCGTCCAGTTCCTCAACAGCTTCGCCTTCGGCTCGCTGACCGCGCTTTTCGTCTTCTTCGCCGCCGCGGTGCTCGATCTCGATGCGCAGAGCGCGGTGCTGCTCTTTGCGAGTTTCATCGGCGGTGCGCTCGCGTCGCCGGTCTGGACCTTCCTCGCGCGCCGGTTTGGCAAGCCGCCGATGATGATGGCGATGGGGCTGCTGATTTCCGGCTTGCTCGTCGCCACGCTCGCGCAGGAGCCGCGCGGGCTGGGGCAGGCGGTCGGTTTCTCGCTGATGCTCGGCACCGGCTTCGTCGGATTGCTTTTCACCTATTCGATGCTCGCCGACCTGATTCCGCGCGATGCCGAACGCTGCGGGCGCAGCCGTTCGGCCTTTCTCTTCGCGCTTCTCAACCTGATGCAGAAATTCGGCGTCGCCGCGGCGATCGCGGTCAGCTACGCGGCGCTCGACCTCGTCGGGTTCGATCCGCAGAACGGGAAGGCGGCGGCGCGCGAACTGCACCTGATCTTTGCGTTGCAGCCCACCGTCAGCTGGATGATCATGGTCGCCCTGTTGCTCCTGATGCAACGGCAGCTTGTCCGCGCGCCCGCACTTGCATTCGCCGCGTCGCCCAAGTAAAGGCCGCTTTCATTCGGACAGATGCGCCGTTCTCTTTCCGCCTTTCGCCGACATGCTCGGGGAGGGTGGGCGGACTATTGCCCAAAGCGCGCTTGACGCGTCGGGGGCGGCAACCCATCTGGCCCGGATCATTGACGCATGAAGGACAGGA
Source organism: uncultured Sphingopyxis sp. (assembly GCA_966417555.1). Lineage (GTDB taxonomy): Bacteria > Pseudomonadota > Alphaproteobacteria > Sphingomonadales > Sphingomonadaceae > Sphingopyxis. The sequence continues at coordinate 1,508 of CBJKNR010000037.1, read as the reverse complement.
CGATCGACATGGCGAAGACCAGCCCGGCTGAGTTCATCAATCAGGTGCGCGCCGAAGCCCGCAAGATCGTGTGGCCGACGAGCCGCGAAACGGTGCAGACGACGATCATGGTGTTGATCATGACGACGATCCTTTCGCTGTTCTTCTTTGGCGTCGACACGGTTTTCAACGCGATCGTCAGCTGGCTGACGTCGCTCGCGCGCTGATCGCCCGCGGATACAGGGACAGGATACGGATACACATGGCGCGCTGGTACATCATTCACGCCTATTCGGGTTTCGAGAACAAGGTGCGCGATTCGGTGCTCGCCGAAGCCGAGCGTATGGGACTCACCGACTTCGTCGAAGCGGTCGAGGTTCCGGTCGAAACCGTCACCGAGGTGAAGCGCGGCAAGAAGGTGCAGGCCGAGCGGAAATTCTTCCCCGGCTATGTCCTCGCCAAGCTGACGATGACCGACGATGTCTATCACCTCGTCAAGAACACGCCGAAGGTCACAGGCTTCCTCGGCTCGTCGGGCAAGCCGCAGGCGATCAGCGAGGCGGAGGCCGCGCGCATCCTGAACAGCAAGGAAGAGGCTGCGGCGCGTCCGAAGACCGAAATCCGCGTCGACTATGAAATCGGCGATCAGGTCAAGGTGCTCGACGGCCCCTTCGCCAGCTTCAACGGGCTGGTCGAGGAACTCGATTTCGAAAAGGCCCGCGTCAAGGTGTCGGTGTCGATCTTCGGTCGCGCCACCCCGGTCGAACTCGACTTCGAGCAGGTCGAACGCTTCAAGTAAGAGGGCTTCGCGCCCTCGCGGGTGCGGGCCGTATCCGTCCGGATGGAATTGCGCATGGGCCTCACTCCCGAAGAGATGCAGGCGCGCATCGATCTCGCGCGCGAAATCAATGCGAGCACGCCCGCCGCCACGGTCGTCGGCGCGGTGGCGCGCCTGTTCGATCTCGACGCGGTTCCCGGAGTCGATGACGAATTCACCTTTCCCGCGCGCCCGACGACCTCGCGCGACCGGATTTTCGGCGGGCAGGTGATCGCGCAGGCGATGACCGCCGCGGCGCGGACGGTCGATCCCGACAAGCAGGTGCATTCGCTGCACGCCTATTTCCTCCGCGGCGGCGACGAGACCAAGCCACTCCACTTCCGCCTCCACCGCGATTTCGACGGCCGCAGCTTTTCGAACCGGCGCGTCGTCGTCCGCCAGGACGGCAAGGTCATCTTCAACCTGACCGCCTCGTTCCAGGTTCCTGCCGAAGGACTGTCGCACCAGGTAGCGATGCCCGAGTTGCTGCCGCCCGAGGAATGCTGGGACTTCACCGATTTCATTGTGGCCGACCCGCATATTTCGGACCAGCAGCTGGCGCACATGGCGCGCAGCCGCCCGTTCGAGGTCCGCAGCTATCGGCCGCCTTCGTCTGAAAAGGCGACGCAGCATTATCAATGGTTCCGCGTCGCATCGCCGGTCGGCGACGATCCCTTGCTCCACCGCGGTTTCCTTGCCTTCGCATCGGATA
>CBJKNR010000036.1:0-15361 GCA_966417555.1 uncultured Sphingopyxis sp. | reverse complement strand
GATGCCCCATTCCATCGCGCGCTCGGGCTTGGCGGTCAGCGCGATGAAACGGCCGACCGGATCCTCGACCCCGGCCTCGTCGAGCCACTGCAGCGCCGAATTGGCGTTGAGCAAGGTTTCGGTCGTCGTGAAGGTCTTCGACGCGACCGCGACGAGCGTATGCTCGGGGCTGAATTTGGCGAAGGCTTCGTCGAGCGCGGCACCATCGACATTCGACACCACGGCGACATCGTAGCGGTCGCTGTGACGGCCGAGCGCATCGACGAGCAGGTCGGGGCCGAGCGCCGATCCGCCGATGCCGATGTGGAGCAGGTGCCGGATTTCTCCGAACGCCCCCGCCTCGATCGCATCGATCATCATCCGCATCCGCTGGTGCAGTGCCTTGGCGACATGCACCGACTCGGGCGCGCCGTCGCCGCGCTCGGCGCTATGCTCGGCGGCGCGATCCTCGGTGGGGTTGGCGATACCCCCCGAAAAGAGCGTCTTGCGGCGTCCCGCAAAGTCCTGCACTTCGGCAAGGCCCGACAGGATCGCGAGGGCCGCTCCGTCGAGATGCGTCTTGGCGAAGTCGAAGCGAATGTCGGCGACATTGCGCACCAGCACCTGGAGCCGCGCTTCGGGATCCGCGGCGACCAGATCGGTCAGTTTCTGCGGCTGCCAGTCGGAAAGGGCCTGCCAGGCCTGCTGCGCTGTCGTCATTGCATATGTCCTCGAACGGGGAGTGAATCGCCACCTTTCTCTAGGCCCGCTGCCTGTGCGGCGCCAGTGGCGTCCGCCGATATTTGCTTGACGTGGCAACCTATTCATCGCCAATGCCGCAGCATGACCAACGCCAGCTTTACCGCCGATGTGACGCCCCCGAGCGGGCCCACGCCGTCTTCCCCGACCCCCGCGCCTGCGTCCGCCAAGGAAGAGGCCGTCGACACCGTTCGCTTCCTCGCGCTGCTTGCGATTGCGGTGCTGATTTTCCGCAGCTTTTTCCTGTCGCCGTTCAATATTCCGTCGGAATCGATGCAGCCGCGCCTGTTGATCGGCGACTATCTGCTCGTGAACAAGATGGCTTATGGCTATTCGAAATACAGCCTGCCGTTCAGCGTGCCGCTGATCCCGGGCCGCATTTTCGCACGCACACCCGAACGCGGTGACGTCGTCGTGTTCAAGGCGCCGCCGGTCAATGACAATGATTATATCAAGCGCGTCATCGGCCTGCCCGGCGACAGCGTGCAGGTGAAGGACGGGATCGTCTGGCTCAACGGCAAGCCGCTGCAGCGCGAGACGATGCCCGATTTCGTGATCCCGGTGACGCAGAACATGATCGACGCGTCGCGCGCGACGGGCACCCTGCCCTGCTATTCGCCCGAGTTCGAGGAAGTCGCCGCCGATGGCCAGCGCCAGTGCCGCTACAAGCAGTTCAGGGAAACGCTGCCGAGCGGCAAAAGCTATGCGATCCTCGACATCACGACGATCGCCGAGGACAATACTCCGCTCGTCGTCGTGCCCGAGGGGCATCTGTTCCTTATGGGCGACAACCGCGATCGCAGCGCCGACAGCCGCTTTCCCGCGATGGAGAATCAGGGCATCGGTCTCGTCCCCGAGGAAAACCTCGTCGGCCATGCGCTCGTCGGCATGTTCTCGACCGACGGGTCGGCGAGCTGGCTCAATCCGGTCAGCTGGTTCACCGCCGCGCGCTGGGGCCGCATCGGGGACGGTTTTTGAGCGATTCTCTCGACACCGGGGCGCTCGCCGGCATCATCGGCAGCACTCCGGGCGACCCGACGCTCTACGATCTGGCGCTGACCCACGGCAGTACCGGGCGCGCAGATTATCAGCGGCTCGAATTCCTCGGCGACCGTGTGCTCGGCCTTGTCATTGCAGCGGAGCTCTACACGCGCTTTCCCGCGGCGAGCGAAGGCGAGATGTCATCGCGCCTGCATGTACTGGCGTCGGGCGCCACCTGTGCTGCGGTCGCGCGCAAGCTTGACCTCACCGCGCTCATCCGTTTCGGTGCGCAGGCGCGCAATGACGGCGGCCGCTACAGCGACAATATCGCCGCCGACGCGATCGAGGCGCTGATCGGCGCGCTCTGGCTCGACAAGGGCGTCGATGCCGCGCGGCAGTTCATCCTGACCCATTGGAACGAGATGATCGACGGGCAACAGGCGGCGCCCAAGCACCCCAAGGCGGCGCTTCAGGAATGGGCGCTTGCGCGGGGGCGTCGCCCGCCCGAATATGAGATCGTGTCGCGCGAGGGCCCCGACCATGCCCCGCGCTTTCGCGTCGCGGTGAGCGTCGGCAAGCTTGCGCGCGCCGAAGCCGAGGGCGCCAGCAAACAGGCGGCCGAAAAGGCCGCGGCGGCCGTGCTGCTCACCGAACTCGAAGGACAGGAAAAATGACCCAGCATTGCGGTTTCGTCGCCGTCGTCGGCGCACCCAACGCGGGCAAGTCGACCCTCGTCAACGCGCTCGTCGGCCAGAAGGTCGCGATCGTCAGCCCGAAGGCGCAAACGACGCGCACGCGGCTGATGGGCGTCGCGATGGAGGGCGAGACGCAGATCATCCTGATCGACACTCCGGGTATCTTCGCCCCCACGCGCCGCCTCGACCGCGCAATGGTCGCCGCGGCGTGGGGCAGCCTCGAGGAAGCCGAGGCTATCCTCGTGATGGTCGACGCCGCAGCGAAGCTGACGGGCCGCGTCGAGCGCGTGCTCGAAGGCATCGCGAACCGGCCCGAGAAGAAATATCTGATCCTGAACAAGGTCGACCTGACCAGGAAGGACAAGCTGCTGACGATCGCGACCGAGCTTAATGCCAAGGTCGCGTTCGACGAAACCTTCTTCATCGCGGCGAGCAGCGGTGACGGCGTGCCCGAACTCAAGGCGCATCTCGCAAAGCTGATGCCCGAGGGCCCTTGGCACTTCCCCGAGGACGAGGTCAGCGACGCGCCCGAACGTATGCTCGCCGCCGAAATCACGCGCGAGCAACTTTATCGCCAGCTTCACGAAGAGCTGCCGTACCAGTCGACCGTCGAGACCGAGCTGTTCAAGACGCGCCCCGACGGCAGCGTCGAAATCCATCAGCAGATATTCGTCGCACGCGACAACCAGCGCGCGATCGTGCTCGGCAAGGGCGGCGCGCGCATCAAGGAAATCGGCGCCCGCGCACGCGCCGAGCTGACCGAGCTGATGGGGCGCAAGGTCCACCTGTTCCTGCACGTCAAAGTGAAGGAAAACTGGGACGAGGACCGCGGCGTCTATCGCGACATGGGGCTCGACTGGGTCGATTGAGCAAGGGCAACGAGGGGCAGAAAATGATCAAACCTTATTCCATCATTCTTTTCGACCGGCTGTTTCTGGGGTCGCTGATAGTTGGTGCGCTGAACTTCCTGTTCGGGTGGAAGGAAACATCGGAGAAGCTCGCGAGCGCGCCCGAGTTTGCCGCGACCGGTTTTGGAACAGGCTTTCTCATTGCCACATTTGCGATCGGCATGATCATCAACCTGATCATCTGGTATTTCATTTCGGCCCGGGCGAGCAAGATCGCCAAATGGATTCTTACGGCCTTTTTCGCGCTCGGCCTGTTGTCGATGCTGAGTAATCTCAACAATCCGCTCGGACCTCAGGGCATCCTGCTGGGCGTGGCGATCGTCATCACCATCATCCAGGCGGCCGCCGTCTACATGCTGTTCCGCCCGGATGCCATTGCGTGGTTCGACCGCAAGCCGCCGGTTGACCCTGACACATTCCGCTAAAGCCTAGATCCGCCGGCAATCGTTCGGCGGCGCATTGCCGTCGAAGCGCGCGGTGATCCAGCCGATCGTTTCCTGCGCGCTGTCCTTCGCGCTTGCGCCATGATCGCCGGTCATGTCGATCCAGCGCGTCGGCGTTCCGCGCCGGCACGCGGCCTTGGCGAACTTGCGCGTCACCACAGGCGCGACGATCGTGTCCTTGCTGCTCTGCGCGATCAGCAGCGGGCCGGGCACGCGCGCCGGGTCGACGCTGTTCGCGCGTTCGAATGAGCCGAAGGGTTCGATCTTTTCGATATCCTTGCCCTTTGTTGCGCGGGCGACGGTGAGAATGCCAAGGATCGTGCGGAGCTTCGGCTTCTTGTGAAATTCGACGCAATTATTCTGCGCCAGCCGGTTGATGATGCCCTGGTTCGTGCGGTTGGCGATCGGGTCGAGCGAGAAGCCATAGAGCGTCGACCAGCTGTGCAGTGCGAAGGACAGCAGCAGCGCTCGCGCATTCTTGTCGCTGCCCTCGCGCAGATTGGCGCCGAGATCGGTCGGCGGTGCGGCGGCAGCGGTGCCGACGAGCGTCAGGTCGGGTGCATAGCTGCGCGCCGAGATCGCGGTCCACAGCGCAGCATGGCCGCCTTGCGATTCACCCCAGACCGCAAAGCTGCTGCCCGCCGCTGCTCCGGGGATTTCACGCGCCGCGCGCACAGCGTCAAGTACGGCGTTGGCGGTGTCCGGGCCCACCAGAAACGGATGCATCGTCGGGCTGCCAAGGCCGATATAGTCGGGAGCGACCACGACAAAGCCGTTCCGGACCGCGTTCATCCCCGCCGAATATTCGAAGAAATTGGGGCTGAGCGACGGCGCACACCTCTCCATGACGCCCCACGCACCGTGGGTCCACGCAATGACACGGCGCGGACGCGGCGGGATCGCCTCCATGGGCGCGGCGACGATACCGGTGACCGCGAAGCGCTGGCCGCTGCCGTTGGTGGTCCAATATTGCACGCGCCAGGCCTGCGTACCGGGCGGCGTATCCGCCATCGGCTGGGCGGAGATGAGATATCGGGATGGTTGTGCGGCGACGGGCAACGCGACGAACGCAAGAAGGGCGAGCAGGACGGCGAACAGGTGGCGCATGGGCAAGTCTCCCCTATGCGCCACCCTTATCACGACAAAACAAGATCGTCATCCCGGCGGAGGCCGGGATCTCGCCCTATCGCTATGAAGAAGCGGTGAGATTCCGGCCTTCGCCGGAATGACGATTATTCTTTGGACGCCGCCTTCTTCGCTGAGGGCTTTTTTGCCGGAGCTTTCTTCTTCGGCGCCGCCTTCTTCTTGCCCTTCGCCGGTCCCTTCGCCGCACGCGCGTCGATCAGCGCGATCGCCTCATCGGCGGTCAGCGTTGCCGGGTCGGCGGTCTTGGGCAGCGTCGCGTTGGTCGTGCCGTCGGTGACATAAGGGCCGAAGCGTCCTTCCATCAGCTTCATCTCGCCGCCGCTCGTGGGGTGCGGCCCGAAAGTCTGGAGCGGTTCGGCCTTGGTCCGCCCGCGTCCGCCGCCGTTCGCAGCCTCGGCGATACGCACAACCGCGGCATTCATGCCGATATCGAAGATTTCGGCGGTGCCGGTCAGCTTCGCATATTTGCCGTCGTGGAGCAGATAGGGGCCATAGCGCCCCAGCCCCGCCATGATAGGCTTGCCGCTTTCGGGGTGCACCCCGACCTCGCGCGGCAGGCTGAGCAGCCGCAGCGCATAATCGAGGTCGAAATCCTCGCCCGGAATATCTTTCGGGATCGACGAACGCTTCGCCTCCTTGCCGTCGCCGAGCTGGATATAGGGACCGAAGCGCCCGCTGCGCTTCGTGACTTCGAGCCCGCTTTCGGGATCGGTGCCGAGCGTCTCCGGCCCGGTATCGGCACCGTCGCTGCCGCCCGGCTGCGCAAACTTGCGCGTGAACTTGCAGTCGGGATAATTGCTGCATGCGATGAACGGCCCGAATTTGCCGCCACGCAGCGCGAGCCGTCCGGTGCCGCAATTGGGGCAGAGACGCGGATCGCTGCCGTCGCCCTTGTCGGGGAAGAGATAGGGGCCGAGGAACTCGTCGAGCGCCGCGGTGATCTCCGACGGCTTCTGCTCCATCACCTCGCCGGTGCGCGGTTTGAAATCGCGCCAGAAACGTTCGAGCACCGCCTGCCACTGTGCGCGGCCGCCCGAAACGTCGTCGAGCTCTTCCTCTAGCCCCGCGGTGAAGTCATAACCGACATAGCGTTCGAAGAAGCGTTCGAGGAACGCCGTGAGCAGCCGCCCGCTCTCCTCGGGGATGAAACGGTTTTTCTCGACCGTCACATAGGCGCGGTCCTTCAGTACCTGCAGGATCGAGGCATAGGTCGACGGGCGCCCGATGCCGAGTTCCTCCATCTTCTTGACGAGGCTCGCTTCCGAATAGCGCGGCGGCGGCTGCGTCTCGTGGCTTTCGACCTCGATGCCGGTTTTCGCGGGCGCGTCGCCCTTTGCCATCGCGGGCAGCAAGCGTGCGTCGTCGTCATCCGTGCTATCGTCGCGGCCTTCGTCGTAGAGTGCGAGGAAGCCCGGGAACTTGACCACCTGCCCCGTGGCGCGCAGCACCGTCTTGCCGGTGCCGTCGGAGAGATCGACGCTGGTGCGTTCGAGCCGCGCGGAGGCCATCTGGCTCGCGAGCGCGCGCTTCCATATCAGCTCGTAAAGCCGCGCATGGTCGCCGCTTCCCGCCCTGTCCTTCGAAAAATCGGTCGGGCGGATCGCTTCGTGGGCTTCCTGCGCATTTTTCGCCTTGGTCTGATATTGCCGCGGCTGGTCGGGGACATAGCCGCCATCGTAGCGCGTCGCGATGGCTTTCCGGGCTGCGCTGATCGCGCTGCCGTCCATCTGGACGCCGTCGGTACGCATATAGGTGATCGCGCCATCCTCGTAGAGCGCCTGCGCAATCCGCATCGTATGGCTCGCCGAGAAGCCGAGCTTGCGCGCCGCCTCCTGCTGCAAGGTCGAGGTCGTGAAGGGCGGCGGCGGGTTTCGCGTCAGCGGCTTGGTCTCGACCGCATCGACGGTGAAATGCCCGGCCTTCACATCGGCCTTGGCGGCGCGCGCGTCGGCCTCGCTCGTGATCGACAGGCGCTCGATCTTGTCGCCGCGCCAGCGCGAAAGCCGTGCGCGGAACGGCGTGCCGCCCATTTCGAACAGCCCTGTCACCGACCAATATTGCTGCGCAACAAAGGCCTCGATCTCGCGCTCACGCTCGACCACGAGGCGAAGCGCGACCGACTGCACGCGCCCCGCCGATTTGGCGCCGGGCAGCTTGCGCCACAGCACCGGCGACAGGGTGAAGCCGACGAGATAGTCGAGCGCACGGCGCGCGCGATAGGCGTCGATCAGGTCGGTATCGAGCTCGCGCGGATGCGCCATCGCGTCGGTCACCGCCTGCTTGGTGATCGCGTTGAAGGTCACGCGGTCGACCGCCTGCGGCAGCGCCTTTTTCGCGCGCAGCAGTTCCTGCACGTGCCAGCTGATCGCCTCGCCCTCACGGTCAGGGTCGGTCGCGAGGATCAGACGGTCGGCGCCCTTGGCGGCGTCCTGGATTTCCTTCAGCCGCTTCGCCTTGTCGGGGTAAAGCTGCCACTGCATCGCAAAGCCGTCGTCGGGATCGACCGACCCGTCCTTGGGTGGCAGGTCGCGGACGTGACCATAGCTTGCCAATACCTTGAAATCGCGACCAAGATATTTCTCGATCGTTTTCGCCTTCGCGGGCGATTCGACAATCACCAATTGCATGAAAAACCTTTAGTTCTGAATGTGCGTTACGTACGTACGCGTGAGGGTGGCGCCGCTCGCGTGATCGTCAACCGAAAATTTCCTGCAAGGTCGAGGCAGGCTGTTCGATATTCAAGAGCAAACAGACCGGCGCAAGATTGCCGCCGACAATGCCGATTGCCGCCGCCAGATTTGTCGCCAGCAGCCAGCCGAAACCATATTCGGTCGCCAAAGCCGGCGCCGCGAGTTCGACCGCGACCGGCCCTACCGACAACAGGAACAGGATCAGTCCGACGCCAAGCGCGGCGGGCCAATGTACCGCAAGCATGTCCCAGCTTTGCCGCATCGCTGCACGGCGTCCGCCCATGTCACGGACGAGCAGCGCGCCTGCAAGGTACCAGCGCGCAAAGACATAAAGCCCCGGCAATATGAAAAAGAGAAGCCCCAGCAACACGCCGAGCCCGATCAGGATTCCCTGCAAATAAACGCTCAACGCGTTGGCGACCGGCATCGTCGCCGCAATCCCGACCTGCCCGAAAGCTTCGCGAGTGATCCAGACCTGAATGAAGGTGATCGCGATACCATAGACGACCAGGATTCCGCTCCCGGTACCGCCCACTCGCTCGATGGCGACATCCGACGCCAGCCCTGCCGCGGCGGTGGCCAGCCAGGCGACCAGAATGGTGCCCGGCATGGCGATCGCCATATCCCATGTCCGCCGCAGCGTCGGGACGAGCAAGCTCGCATCATATTGCATTTACCGAAACGCCCCCTCGCAGACTGTGCGCGAGGGTGGCGGGGATAGCTTGATTCCGTCAAGCCGGATTTTTTCTTATCCGTTCTGCCATTTGAAATCGGCGGGCAGGATGCATTTGCCGGCATCATATTTGCCTACGCTGCGGATGATCTCCTTGTCCTCAGGCTCGATCCGGCGCCCGCTGATCTGGCTGTCGATCACACGCCGGACGAGCGCGTCGAGCCGTGTCACCAGATAGCAGTCGATCGCCGGCGGCGCGTGCGGGTTGCCGACGCCGCTGTCATCGGTCAGAAACAGGTAGCGCGACTGCGTTGCCGCCGCCATTGCGCGCATCGCATATTCGGCCTTGTCGGCGACGCCCGACGCGGCGACGGGAGTGATGTGGATGCGCTTGGCGCGTGCGGCCTCGGCGGCTTGCCACGTGCGTCCGAACTTGTCGTCGTGCGGCGGCGCGTCGGCGACGAGCAGCAGCGACTTCACGGCATCGGGACGCCACTCCTGTCCGACGGCGCGGATGAGCGCCTGATCCATTGCTTCGGGATAATCGCCGCCGCCGGTCGCATATTGCTGTGCCAGCACCCCCTGCGCGCGGCCGATGTCGCGGTCGAAGGCGACGGTGCGCGTGACATAATCGTCACCGAAGTCGCGGTAGAAAACGAAGCCGATGCGGATGTCGAGATCGCGGTGCTTCGCGGCGATCGCACCGATGATCGAGCGCAGTTCGGCCTGCAGATAGCTGATCTCGTCCCCCATGCTGCCCGTCGTGTCGACGACGAGCATCAGGTCGAGTTTCGTCGCTTTGGTTGCGGCCTGATTTGCGGTCAGGCCCACAAGCTGTCCGCCGGCAGCGTTCGAGACGAGCACGGGCCGTGCATCGGCGATCGTACCCCCACCCTTTTGCGCCGAAATCGTGATCCGCTCGCTCAGCCGGTCAAGGCCGGGGAAGAACACCGCGCTGCCATCGGCCTGCGTCGCCATCGTGATGCTGTTCCCGTCGCTGCAGGTCACCACGACGTCTGCAAAGGGGATCGGTTGGCCGCTGCGGTCGTTGACCTTGACCGTCACGACACTCGTCGTATCGACGCGCGGCAGGCTCCGTACCTCCTGCCCCAGATCGCCGCTGCGGCTGACATAGGCCGCATAGAGTTCGGGGTTGAGAAGATCGTCATGCTCACCCGCGGTCAATATGCCCGATTGCGGCTGCGGCTGCGGCCGCGGATAGGGCCGGGGCGGCGGTATCATGCGTGCATCCGTCGATGATCCCGGCGCGGGTGGTTCGGCGGACCGCTCGGCCGCCGAATCTTCCGCGCCGATCACGGTCACCGGGCTCGCCGATTCCAGCATGGGCCGTGAAATGCGCGACCCGATGACGAGCACCTCCGACCTGTCGCTTGTGTCCACATAGCCCCCCGACGGCGGCGGAGGCGCCATGGGCGCCGGCGGCGGGGAACCGCGATAGCGGTCGCCTTCGTTCGCCTGTTGTTGCGGCCCAACCTCGGGGTCGAGTTGCGGCAGGGGCGCGGCGTTGCGGCAGAAGCTCTGGTCCGATGCAAGCCTCGTATGCGCTATCGCGAGCGGGATCGGCGCGGGCGCCGACGCCAGCAGGGCAATCATCGTTACGCTTGGCAGGAACCGGCTTCGCATCATCGCCCCTCCGCAATGTGATACAATATCATCAGCGTGACGTCCGGCCGCTGAACCGTGGCTGAACCGCGACGAAGCGTTAGAACGTCGGGGGTCGGGTCGCTGTGCGGGCAATCACACGAGCGAAATCTTCGCGCCGGCGTGGCGTTCGACGCGGCCGGCAAGCTCGAGCTCGAGCAGCACCAACTGGACCGCCGCCGTCGCCTGCCCGGACTGGCGCACCAGTTCATCGACCGCGACGGGCGTTGGTCCGAGCAGATCGATCAGCGCCCGCCGCTCACCCTCGCTGGCGCTTGTCGGCGCTGCGGCGGTGGAAAAGCGCTGCGCGGGCTCGCGCACCATCCGCGCGTCGATCGGCCCGACGGCTTCGAGCACATCGTCGACCGTCTGGATCAGCGTCGCGCCTTCGCGGATCAGCAGATTGCACCCCTGTGCGCGCGGATCGAGCGGCGAACCGGGGACCGCCATCACCTCGCGCCCATAATCGCCCGCCCGGCGTGCGGTGATCAACGATCCGGACCTGGGCGCCGCCTCGATGACCACCGTTCCATGCGCAATTCCCGCGATGATGCGGTTGCGCGAAGGAAAATGGCGGGCAAGCGGCTCGGTGCCCGGCGGCTGTTCGGCGATCAACAGCTGGTCGCTGGCGATCTTTTCCTGCAACGCGGCGTTTTCCGGCGGAAAGGCGATGTCGATCCCGCTCGCGATCACGCCGACGGTCGTCCCGCCGAGCGCGCCGATGTGGGCAGCCGTGTCGACCCCGCGCGCGAGACCGCTCACGACCGTCACGTCGCGTGCGGCGAGATCGGCTGCAAGCTGGCGTGCAAAGCGGCAAGCGACCGCGGACGCGTTGCGCGCGCCGACGATCGCGACGCAGGGGCGACGCAGCATCGCGGTGTGGCCGCGCACGACCACCACCGGCGGCGCGCCCTCGACCTCGCGCAGCATCGGCGAATAATCATCCTCGTCACTGAAGACATGGCGCGCGCCGAGCGCCACCACACGCTCGATTTCACGCTCGGCGAATTCGGCGGAAGCGACGCGCGCCTTCCCGGCCCCGCCGCGCAGCGCGAGTTCGGGGAGCGCCTCGAGCGCCGCCTCGCCCGATCCGAAACGCGTCATCAGCTGGTGCCAGCTGACCGGGCCGACATGCGGCGTGCGGATCAGCCGCAGCCGCGCCAGCCGCTCGGCGTCGGTCACGCCGTCTTGCCGCCGATGCGGGGTTCGGTCCCGGCGCGCAGCCGTGCGATATTCTCGCGGTGCCGCCAGAGCACAATCACCGCGAGGCCCGCAAGTCCCACCGCATAGACCGGATAGCCGAATGCCAGCGCCGCAATCGGTGCAGAAACCGCGCCCAGCATGCCGCCGAGCGACGAGATGCGCAGCAACAGCACGGCACCGAGCCAGACGACTGCGAACACCAGCCCGATCGGCCAGGCGAGCGCGAGCGCGAGACCGAGCAGCGTCGCAACCCCCTTCCCGCCACGGAAATCGAGCCACACCGGATAGCAGTGTCCGATCATCGCCGCCGCCCCCGCGATCATCGCCGCATGCTCGCCGAGTTCGGGAACGAAATGCCGCGCGAGCAGCACCGCGAGCGCGCCCTTCGCGCCGTCGAGGATCAGCGTCGCTGCCGCAAGGCCCTTGCGCCCGGTGCGCAGCACATTCGTCGCGCCGATGTTGCCCGACCCGATCTGGCGCAGGTCGCCTGCGCCGAACATCCGCGTCAGGATCACGCCGAAGGGGATCGAGCCGAGAAGATAGCCGACTGCGACCAGCAGAAATATCGTCATGAAACTCCCCACTCCGTTTGGCGCAATGTGGCGATGTTGGGCAAAGCAATCAATGGATTCGAAAGAGGCAAACGCCAAAATGGATCGATCCTCGCCGCCCCATTGAGTGGTCCCGTCACCGCTGCTAGGCGAAACGCATGCACGCCCCCGCTCCAGACGCGCCGATCCTTTTCTTCGACAGCGGCCTCGGCGGGCTCACCGTCCTAGGCCCGACGCGTGCGCTGCTCCCGACCGCGCCGATCGTCTATGCCGCCGATTATGCCGGCCTGCCCTATGGCAGGAAAAGCGACGAGGAACTCGCCGCGCGCGTTCCCGCGCTGCTCGGCCGCCTCGTCGAACGCTATCAGCCGCGGCTTGCCGTCATCGCGTGCAACACCGCCTCGACGATTGCCCTGGCCCACGTCCGTGCCGCGCTCGACCTGCCGATCGTCGGCACCGTGCCCGCGATCAAGCCTGCCGCCGAAATGACGAAAACGGGCGTTATCGGCGTTCTGGGTACCGAGGCAACGGTGCGCCAGCCCTATGTCGACGACCTGAGTGCGCGCTTTGCGGGCGGAAAGATCGTGCTGCGCCATGGCAGCCCGGGACTCGTCACCGGCGCCGAGGCGAAACTGCGCGGCGAGACAGTCGATCCTGCGGTTGTCGAGCGCGCGATCGCGGGGTTGCGCGACCAGCCCGGCGGCGACGCGATGGACGTCGTCGTCCTCGCCTGTACCCATTTCCCGCTGCTTCGGGATGAACTGCAGGCGGCCGCGGGTCCCGGCGTCCGTTTGATCGACGGCGCCGAAGGCATCGCCCGCCGCATCGCCAATCTGACCGAAGGACAGCCATGGCCCGATACCGCGACACCTGGCATCGCGGTCTTCACACGCAGCGCTGACCGGCCGCCGCCGCCGCTCGCCGCGCTCGCACCCTATGGCATCGGATCGATCGAGACGATCTAGCTCACTCCGCGCCGCGAGCGCACGAGGCAAGCCAGGCGCGGTCATCGGGCTGCGGCCCGTCGCCGCCCGCCACGCGAACGCGGGGCAATCCGGACTGGCGTGTGACGCCCGCGCAACTTGCAAGATCGTCGCCCGAAGCGGCAAGCAGCCGTCCGTTGCACAGGAACAGCTTTTCATCGGACGCGCTCCAGCCGACCTTTGCGGCGTCGTCCGGAGCCCGGCCGGTGCAATAGGTGTCGGTCTCCGATCCCGGGTCGCCGCAGATTTTCCCGATATGCGCGACATTGGCCTTCACGGTGCCAACGAACCGTTGCTCATAATAGGCGTTGGTCGCGAAATAGCGCTGAAGACCGCACACCCGGTCTCCGCGCTGTGCGAGCATCTTGTACTCGCAGATTTCGGCGCCCTGGTAAGTTTCGCAGCTCCGCCACATTCCGTTGAACGGAGCGGGCGCCAGCGCCGGCGCGGGCGTCGATGCCGACACCCCTGTGGCGATCGACAGGATGGCGGTCAGTATGAGACGCATGCGATATCGTTCCTTTCGTTCGTGTCCGCCGCGCATAGGCGCAGGACGTCAGGCTTGCGGTGCGATCGATCACAGGGCCCGGCGGACCAAATAGGACAATTTGCCCTATCGCTGCGAATCGTTCGCACTGGCTTTCCCTCCCTTTCGGCGTTATTGGCCCGCATGTTAATAGCCGCCGGGGGAGCGGCGTACCGAGCTTGACTGGCACCTACTGCGGGGCTGAAACGTGAATTACAACGACATCTTCGCACGCGCGATCGACCGGCTGCACGAAGAGGGACGCTACCGCGTCTTCATCGACATTTTGCGCAACAAGGGCGCTTTTCCGAACGCACGCTGCTTTGCCGGCCATAACGGGCCGAAGCCGATCACCGTCTGGTGCTCGAACGACTATCTCGCGATGGGCCAGCATCCCAAGGTCATCGAGGCGATGGAAGAGGCGCTGCACGACGTCGGCGCCGGGTCGGGCGGCACGCGCAACATCGGCGGCAACACGCACTACCACATCGACCTCGAAGCCGAACTCGCCGACCTCCACGGCAAGGACGGCGCGCTGCTCTTCACCTCGGGCTATATTTCGAACGAGGCGACGCTCGGCACGCTCGGCAAGCTCCTGCCCAACTGCGTCATCTATTCGGACGAACTCAACCACGCCTCGATGATCGCGGGCATCCGCAACTCGGGCTGCGAAAAGCGCGTGTGGCGTCACAATGACCTCGACCATCTCGAAGAACTGCTAGCGGCCGACGATCCCGAGGCGGCGAAGCTGATCGCGTTCGAAAGCGTCTATTCGATGGACGGCGACGTCGCCCCGATCCACGCGATCTGCGACCTTGCCGAGAAATATAACGCGCTCACCTATTGCGACGAAGTCCATGCCGTCGGCATGTACGGCCCGCGCGGCGGCGGTATCACCGACCGCGACGAGGCCGCGCACCGGGTGACGATCATCGAGGGCACGCTCGGCAAGGCGTTCGGCGTGATGGGCGGCTATATCGCCGCCGAGAAGAATATCATCGACGTGATCCGCAGCTATGCGCCGGGCTTCATCTTCACGACCAGCCTGTCACCGGTGCTCGTCGCGGGCGTGCTCGCGAGCGTGCGCCACCTCAAGGCATCGAGCGTCGAGCGCGATGCACAGCAGGCCGCAGCTGCATATCTCAAGCAGAGCTTCCGCGATGCCGGCCTGCCCGTGATGGATTCGACGACGCATATCGTCCCGCTGATGGTGGGCGATCCGGTGCGCGCGAAGAAGATCAGCGACATCCTCCTCGCCGAATATGGCGTCTATGTGCAGCCGATCAATTTCCCGACCGTCCCGCGCGGCACCGAGCGCCTGCGCTTCACCCCCGGCCCGGCGCATGACGAGGCGATGATGCGCGAGCTTACCGAGGCGCTCGTCGAGATCTGGGACCGGCTCGAACTGCAGCTTCAGAAGGCCGCGTGACGGCCGCGGCCGGGTATGATGACGTGGTCGTCGGACGCCGCTCGATCCGCGGCTTCCTCGACAAACCCGTTCCGCGCGAACTGATCGCCGAGATTCTCGAGGTCGCGATGCGCGCGCCCTCGTCGTTCAACAACCAGTGCTGGAACTTCTCGGTCGTCACGG
Source organism: uncultured Sphingopyxis sp. (assembly GCA_966417555.1). GTDB lineage: Bacteria > Pseudomonadota > Alphaproteobacteria > Sphingomonadales > Sphingomonadaceae > Sphingopyxis. The sequence goes on along the minus strand of CBJKNR010000036.1, from coordinate 571 downwards.
GTGAGCCGCTGGCGGCGATCCGGCGGGGCAACACCGAGGGCATTCTCGCCGGCAAGCCCGACAGCCGTGAGTTCCGCCGCTTCGACGGCATCGCCGACGACCACCGAGCACGGCAGATCGAGATCGCGAAACAGCTCTTCGGCGCGATGGGGATCGCGCGCGACGACAAGGACGCGCGGCAGGACTGGGTGCTCCGCGGTTTCCGCCAGTTCGACGCGCCGGTCAGCATCGTCGTCACCTACGACCGCGTGCTACTCGGCAGCGACATCGCGCCCTTCGACTGCGGCGCGGTGACCAACGCGCTGGTGAACGCCGCTTGGTCGCGTGGACTCGGTTGCGTGATCAACAGCCAGGGGATCATGCAGTCGCCGGTAGTGCGCGAACATGCGTGCATTCCCGACGACCAGGTCATCATGATCTGCGTCGCGATGGGCTGGCCCGACGGCGATTTTCCGGCGAACGCGGTGGTCTCGAACCGCAAGGGCGTCGACGAGGCAGTGCGGTTCGTCGGTTTCGATGACTGAGCCATTTGTTCAATCTGCTTGAGTTTCTCGGGATCGCGGCCGACGCG
>CBJKNR010000035.1:0-15377 GCA_966417555.1 uncultured Sphingopyxis sp. | reverse complement strand
CGGTTTCTTCGCCTGGTGCGAGGCGAATGGCGCGGCGCTGCTCGCGGGCGACAGCGCGGCGCGTGCGCACGCGATTGCGCACAGCGTCTCGGCCAAGGCGCGTATCGTCGCCGCCGACGAACGCGAGACGCAGGACATCCGCGCGCTGCTCAACCTCGGCCACAGCTTCGGCCACGCGCTCGAGGCGGAGACGGGCTATTCGGACCGGCTGCTCCACGGCGAGGCGGTCGCGGCGGGCATGGTCCTCGCGCATCAATTCTCGGCCGCCAACGGCCTCTGCCCGCCCGAGGATGCCGCGCGCGTGCGCGATCACCTCGCCAGCGTCGATCTGCCGCACAGCCTTGCCAGTGCCGGGGTCAACACCGACGGCGCCACGCTCGCCGGCCATATGGCGCACGACAAGAAGGTCCGCGGCGGCAAGCTGCCGCTGATCCTGACGCGCGGCATCGGGCGGAGTTTCGTGACGGAGGACTATGGGCTGGATGCGGTCGCGGCGTTTCTGGACGGCTAGCTGCAGCAGACGGGCCTGCCAGGCGAAGCCGGGAGCATGGCGAAGCAGGTTTCGACCAGAAGGCGACATTTCTTTTCTCGTCACCCTGAACTTGTTTCAGGGTCCATGGCCTGCCATTTCCTTCGGCGCAGCGCTGGACGAGAGCTCAGGCCATGGCTGCTGAAACAAGTTCAGCATGACGAGATTTAGGACAACTCCCCACCCCAAAGCCGACAGGCCGGCCCGTCCCGGCTTGGCGCCGGCCCCTGTCGCGCTACGGGCCTTAGCTTCCGCTTTCCAGCCCCATCGCCTCATTCTCTTCGCGCGCGATCTTCGCCTCCAGCCTTTTACGCCGGAATTTTTCGAGCACGCTGTCGGCCTCGCGCCCGCCGCCCGGCTTGAAGCGATGGTCCATGCCCGCCGAAATATCGCCTTCGTCGATCTGCGCCTGCAGCCGCGTCTCGTCGAGATGCCGCAAGGTCGCCTCGACATCTTCCATCTCGCGCGGATCGACGTCGAGGTGACGCAGCGCCGTGAGGCCCATCGCGACCGAACTTTCAAAAACTTCGCGAATGACCCCGTCGACCCCGGCGCCGTCGATCGCGAGCAACTGGCGGCGGTCGAATACGCGCATCAGCACCTTCGCATTCGGAAACGCATCGACGATCGGTTTCAGCGCCGCGGCATCGACCGATGAATCGTCGATGCAGAAGATGATCAGCCGCGCTTCGTCGGCGCCCGCGCGGCGGAGCAGGTCGACGCGCAGCCCGTCGCCGAAATAGACCTTGTTGTCGAAGCGGCTCGACAGCTCGATCTGGCTCGGCTTCTTGTCGATCAGCGTCACCGAACAGGCGACGCCGTGCAGCATCTGCGCCACGATCTGGCCGAAGCGCCCATAGCCGACAACGATCGCCGATCCGCGCGGCGCGCCCGCGGGATCGTCGAGATCGGCCCGGTTCGCCTCGGGCGTGAATTCGAGGTTGCGCGCGAACAGCATCAGGAAAGGCGTGGTCACCATCGACAGCGTCACCACGGCGCTGAACAGGCTCGCGGCCTCGGGCTCGATCAGCAGCGCGCCGGCCGCCTGCGCGAAGAGCAGAAAGCCGAATTCGCCGCCCTGACTCAGCAGCAGGCCAAGGCCGAGCGCCGCCTGCCAGCTCTTGCCGAACGCCCTGACGATCAGCGTGAGTACGGTGAGCTTCACTGCGACGAGACCGAGCGCGAGCGCGATCACCTCGAACGGCCGCGCCAGCACCACCCCCACGTCGAGCACCATGCCGACGGCGAGGAAGAAGAGGCCGAGCAGGATCAGGCGGAAGGGCTCGACATCCGATTCGATCTCGTGCCGATAGGGCGAATCGGCAAGCATCACGCCGGCGATGAAGGCGCCGAGCGCGGTCGACAGGTGCAGGCTGTGCATCAGCGCCGCGCTCGCTAGGATGGTGAGCAACCCGACGACGACGAACAATTCGCGCTCGCCATAGCGCCCGACGATACGGAGCAGCGGGTTGACGATAAAGCGCCCCGCGAGCACCAGCACGACGATCGCCCATAAGGTGAAGAAGGCCATCTGCCATCCGGGCGGCGCCGACGGATCGGTGGGCGCGCGCGACAGCACCGCGACGATGGTGATCATCGGCACGATCGCGAGATCCTGGAACAGCAGGATCGAAAAGGCCTTTTCGCCGAAGGGCGAGTTGATCCGCCCCGAACTTTTGAGCCCCGGCAGCACCTGTGCGGTCGACGACAGCGCAAGCGGCAGCCCGAGCGCGAGCGACGCCGCGGGGCTGAATCCCAAGGTCAGATGGATAAGTCCGGTCAGCACCAGCCCCGTCACGACGACCTGCGTCATGCCGAGCCCGAAGATCGCGCGGCGCATGTCCCAGAGCCGGCGCGGCGACAGTTCGAGCCCGACAAGGAAAAGCAGGAAGGCGATGCCGAGCTCGGCGAAGGCGAGCTTCGATTCGCCGCCGCCAACCAGCCCGAGCCCGTGCGGCCCGACGATCGCGCCCGCGATCAGGTAACCGAGTACCGCACCGAGGCCGAGCCGGCGGAATATCAGCACGAACAGCGTCGCGACGCCGAGCAGGATCGCGCCTTCGACCAGCGCGGTGTCGGTCGCGGTCTCGGCGACCTTCTCCGCCGCCCCGGATGTCGCGGCGGCGAGCGCGAGCAGGCTCATGCCGCCGCTGCCCGCTCCTCGAGCGCGGCGATCGCGGCGTCGAAGGGCAGCAGGATCGCGCCGTGGCGCGCGGGATAGTCCCGTGCGGGCGCGAGCAGGTCGAAGTCCGGCCAGTCGGGCCGGTCGCCGTCGCCCGCGAACCAGCCCGCGATGCCATCGCGCGCGGCGCGGATTTCGGCGAGCCCGAGTCCCGGCGCATGGCGCGCCAGCAGCGTCGCCGACGCCTGCCCCAGCGCGCACGCTTCGACATGCATGCCAACGCGCGCGACGCGGCCCGCATCGTCGGTATCGAGGTCGAGGATGATCGCACTGCCGCACAGCGGCGCGCGCTTGCTCGCGCGATAGCGCGCGTCGGCAAGCGGAAGATGCTCCGCGGTCGCGACCGCCAGCGCCAATATGTCGCGGTTATAAAGCGGCGCGCTCATGGCTCGCCTGCCCCGGTCGCCTTGGCTTCGGCCTCCGCCGCGCGCGCCTCGGCACGCCGCTCGGCGATGACCTTGCTCATCGCCGCGCTCATTGCATTGAGCGCGGGATAGGTGCGGCTGCCGGTCATCCACGCGGGACGCTGCGCATTGCCGTAACCGATGTCGTAGAGCAAAGTCACGAGCAGGAAGCCGATCGCGGCGATCAGCAGGCCCTTGATCGCGCCGAAACCCGCGCCGAGCCCGCGGTCGAACCCGCCGACCAGCGATGCACGACTGCGCTGTCCCATCGCGCGCGATCCCCATTTGGCGAGCACAAACACGCCGCCGAAAAGCAGCACGAAGGCCAGCATCGCCGCGCCGCCCCCGGTCCCGACCCAGCCCGCGAGCAGATCGGTCACGACCGGGTGAAAGAAACGCACCGCCGCGATCGCCAGAACCCAGGCGAGCAACGTCGTCACTTCCTGCACCAGCCCGCGCGAAAAACCGAGCACTGCGCCGCCGCCCACCAGCGTCAGCACGAGGATATCGAGAGCCGTCAAACTTCCCATTTGCCGTCCGCTAATCCCGCCCGAGCATCAGGTCAACGAGTTCGCCGAGGCGGCCGAAACCCGTGACCGAAATTCCGCCGACGCCCTTCATCCCCGCCGGGCCCCAGCCGCGCGAGAAACCGAGCTTCGCCGCCTCGCGCAGGCGCAATCCGTCGTGCGCGACCTGCCGCACCTCGCCCGACAGCGACAGCTCGCCGAATACGATTGCGTCCGCCGGCACCGGCCGTTCGCTGAACGCCGAGATCAGCGCCGCGGCGACTGCGAGGTCGGCGGCCGGATCGGTAAGCCGGTAGCCGCCGGCGATGTTGAGATAGACTTCGGCGGCGCCCATCTGGAGCCCGCAGCGCGCCTCGAGTACCGCGAGCACCATCGCGAGCCGCCCGCTGTCCCAGCCGACGACCGCTCTTCGGGGAGTCGCGCCGCTCGCGAGGCGCACCGTGAGCGCCTGCACCTCGACGAGCACCGGCCGTGTGCCTTCCAATGCGGGAAACACGACCGATCCCGGCACGTCGCGGCTGCGATCGGTCAGGAACAGGCTCGACGGGTTCGATACCTCGCCCAGCCCCTCCTCGCCCATCGCGAACACCCCGATCTCGTCGGTGCCGCCGAAACGGTTCTTCACCGCGCGCAGGATGCGATATTGATGGCTGCGCTCGCCCTCGAACGCCAGCACCGTGTCGACCATATGCTCGAGCACGCGCGGCCCCGCGATCGTCCCGTCCTTGGTCACATGTCCGACAAGCACGATCGCGGCGTCGCTATCCTTGGCATAGCGGATCAGTTCCTGCGCGCTCGCGCGCACCTGGCTCACCGTCCCCGGCGCGCTGTCGATCAGGTCGCTGTGCATCGTCTGGATCGAATCGATCACGACGAAATCGGCATCGCGCCCGTCGAGCGTCGCAAGGATGTCGCGCACCGACGTCGCGCTCGCCAGCGCGACCGGCGCCTTGCCGAGCCCCAGCCGCTGCGCACGCAGCCGCACCTGCGCCGCGGCTTCCTCGCCGCTGATATAGACGACCGATTTGCCCGCCGCCGCGAGCCGCCCTGCCGCCTGCAACAGCAAGGTCGACTTGCCGATCCCCGGGTCGCCGCCGATCAGCGTCGCCGACCCCGCGACGAAGCCGCCGCCCAGCGCACGGTCGAATTCGGCGATCCCGCACAGCATCCGCTCGGGCATCCTGCTGTCGGCATCAAGCGTTTCGAGCGTCAGCGTCCGTCCGCCGCGGCTGAGATCGTGCTTCGCCGAAAACACCGTCTCGGCCGCCTCCTCGACGAGCGTGTTCCACTCGCCGCAATCGGCGCACTGCCCTTGCCAGCGATAGGTCGCCGACCCGCAATTCTGGCAGACATATTGACGTTTCGCTTTGGCCATGCGGTTTCGCTTAGCGGGAACAAAAATGGAACGCCACCTCAAAATACCATTCGCCCTGAGCTTGTCGAAGGGCCGTTCTTTTCTGTGACGCCGCCCAAAAAGAAGGACGGTGCTTCGACAAGCTCAGCACGAACGGAACGTGAGGAATGGTTCATATTTTACGCGTGTTGCTCTAGGGCGAACGCAACTGCCGAATCACCTTCCCGCCAGAAAGCCCCGCGCCATGAAATTCTTCGCCGACACTGCCGAAATCGCCGACATTCAGGAGCTCGCCGTGACGGGCCTGCTCGACGGCGTCACCACCAACCCGTCGCTGATCGCCAAGTCGGGCCGCGATTTCAAGGAAGTGACGAAGGAAATCTGCGCCATCGTCGACGGCCCCGTCTCGGCCGAGGTCGTCGCGCTCGACCATGAAACGATGATGAAGGAGGCCGAAATCCTCCGCAAGATCGCCGACAATGTGTGCATCAAGGTGCCGCTGACGATCGACGGGCTCAAGACGTGCAAGGCGCTGACCGGCGACGGCACGATGGTCAACGTCACGCTCTGCTTCTCGGCGACGCAGGCGCTGCTCGCCGCCAAGGCGGGCGCGACTTTCGTTTCGCCCTTCGTCGGCCGCCACGACGACAATGGCTTCGACGGCATGCAGCTCATCTCCGACATCCGGCTGATCTACGACAACTACAGCTTCGCGACCGAGATCCTCGTCGCGAGCGTGCGCCACGGCGTCCATGTGCTCGAAGCCGCAAAGATCGGCGCCGACGTGATGACCGCGCCGCCGTCGGTGATCAAGGGGCTGTTCAGGCATGTCCTCACCGAAAAGGGTATCGAAGGCTTCCTCGCCGACTGGGCGAAGACCGGCCAGTCGATCTGATCCTCGTCATTGCGAGGAGCCCCGGACTTGATCCGTGGCGACGCGGCAATCTCCAGCCATCGGTGTTCAAAATCGAAAGCTGGAGATTGCTTCGCTCCGCTCGCAATGACGATCAGCAGTTGACGTAAACGTCAACCGACCGCGATACTCGCCCGAAAGGGAGAGATTCGCAATGACCGACACCACCATCCTCACCAAGCGCCACGGCCACCTCCTGATCATCACGATCAACCGGCCCGAGGCGCGCAACGCCGTCAACGCCGCAGTCCACACCGGCATCGGCACCGCGCTCGAAGAGGCCGAGAAAGACTCCGAAATTCGCGCCGTTGTGATCACCGGCGCGGGCGACAAGAGCTTCTGCGCCGGCGCCGACCTCGTCGCATTGTCGCGCGGCGAAAGCCTGCAACCCGACGACCCCGCGCAGCAGGCGTGGGGCTTCGCGGGCATGGTGTCGCACCCGATCTCGAAGCCGGTCATCGCCGCGGTCAACGGCTTCGCTTTTGGCGGCGGGTGCGAGATCGCGCTGATGAGCGACATCATTATCGCCGCCGATCACGCACAATTCGGCCTGCCCGAGGTCAAGGTCGGGCTGTTCGCCGCGGCGGGCGGTGCGTTCCGCCTCGCGCAGCAGCTGCCGAGGAAGCTCGCGATGGAATATATGCTGACCGGCGACCCGATTCCCGCCGCGCGCGCCGCCGAATTCGGTCTCGTCAACCATGTCGTGCCGCTCGCCGACCTGATGCCCACCGCGCTCGCGCTCGCCGAAAAGATCGCCGCCAATGCGCCGCTGTCGGTGCAGGCGTCGAAGCGCGTCGCGCTCGGCATCGACGAGGGCCGCATCGCCGCCGACGCCCCCTATTGGGAACATAATACGCGCGAACGCGCTGTCCTGATGCGCAGCGAGGATGCGCGCGAGGGTCCTCTCGCCTTCGCACAGAAACGCAAGCCCGAATGGAAAGCCCGCTGATATGGCGATGACTGACCCCGAACGCATTCCCGTCATCATCGGGGTCGGGCAGGTGGGCGACCGGCCCGAAGACCCCGACCAGGGGCTCGATTCGCTCGGGCTGATGGTCGCGGCACTAGAGGTCGCGGCCGAGGACGCGGGCGTGCCTTTGGCCGAAATCGACAGCCTCGCGATCGTCGACCAGATCAGCTTCCACCACCTCGGCAAGCTCTGCGAGCCTTTGGCGGCCGCGATCGGCGCCAATCCCGCGATCAACTACCAGTCGGCCGCGCCGCACGGCGACACGCCGGTGCGCCTGCTCAACGAGGCCGCGAACCGCATCGGCGCGGGCGAGGTCAAATTAGCAGCGATCGTCGGCGGCGAAGCGCTCCGAACCGCCGCGGGCCGCGCCGCGAAAGCCGCGAGCGGCGAGGACAAGAGCTACAACGCGGTGCGCAAGGTCGCGACGCGGCGCGAGCCCAATTATGCGCAGAAGCACGGCCTCGCCGCGCCGGTCGACGTCTATCCGCTCTATGAAAATGCAACGCGCGCCGCATGGGGAGAAAGCCTCGAGGATGCGCAGTTCGAAAGCGCAGAAATCTGGTCGCGCTTTTCGGAGGTCGCCGCCGCGAACGACGGCGCATGGATCAGGACGCCCGCGTCGCCCGCCGACATCCTCCGCGTCGACGAGCGCAACCGCCCGATCGCCTTCCCCTATTCGAAGCTGATGGTCGCCAACTCGTCGGTGAACCAGGGCGCGGGCTTCCTCGTCGCGAGCCTCGCCGAAGCGCGGCGCCGCGGGATCGCCGAAGACCGGCTGATCTACGTCGGCATGGGCGCCGCCGCGAAGGAACCCGCAAGCATCCTTCACCGCGACCGCTACGACGGCAGCGTCAGCATGGAAACGTCGATCACCCGCACGCTCGAACTCAACGCAATGACGGTCGACGACTTCGATTGTGTCGAGCTCTACAGCTGCTTCCCCTGCGTGCCAAAGATGGCGCGGCGCATCCTCGGCTGGCCGTGGGACCGCCCCGCGAGCGTGTTCGGTGGCCTGACCTTCGGCGGCGGCCCGATCGCCAATTACATGAGCCACGCGATCGTCTCGATGGTACAAAAACTGCGTGCCGAAGGCCGCTATGGCTTCCTCTTCGCCAACGGCGGCTTCGCGACCGACAATCATTGCATCATATTGGGAAGCCAACCGATCGCCGCCGCAAGCTTCCCGCAGGATTTCGACTATCAGGCTGAAGCCGATGCGAAACGCGGTCCGGTGCCCGAACTTGTCGAGGATTATGCCGGCGCGGCGACGATCGAGAGCTACACAATTTTCTACGGCCGCGACGGCGACCCGAAGGCGGGCGTCGTCATCGCGCGCACCCCCGAAGGCCGGCGCACGCTCGCGCATGTCGATGTGAGCGATGCGGCGATGCTGGCGTTCCTCACCGACGGAAGGAAGGAACCGGTTGGCACCTCCGGGCAGGTCGTGCCGCTTGCCGAAGGCTTCGGCTGGCGCGCCGGCTGACCGGCATATATTTGGACTAACCGCCCGTCCTCATTGATGTTATCTCCCGTTCGTCGGATCGGGGAGGCGATATGATGCGGGGGCTGTTGCTGCTGGGGTTCGCGGCGTCGGTTGCGGGTTGCGCCACCGTGAAGGAAAATGCCGGAAAGGCGATCGTGCCGCCTCCCGCGCTCGAGGACCGCAGACTCGACCGGATCACCTCGCCCGAACTGGTCCGCTATGCGAACGAAGGCGAATTCCGGACCTACCTCAAGACGCTCGAACGCCTGCGCGATCGCCGCCGCGCCGACGCGCGCGGCATGGACGAAAGCGTCGTTGCGGCCGCGATGCAAGGCGACGAACCGCTATGCGAAAAGCCAGAGGACTGCCCGCCCGAAGACAATGCCGAGAATGTCGTTGTGACCGGATCGCGGATCGCGGCACCGACCTCGATCACCAATGTGCAGACCGCCGGGGTCGACGAGGGCGACATCGTCAAGCAGATCGGTGACCATCTGCTCGTGCTGCAGGACGGCCGCATCTTTGCCATCAATATAAAGACCATGCAGCTGACCGACCGTGCCGACGTCTATCGGCGCTTGCCGGCGGACCGCGAAGGCAAAAAGCGCTGGGAAGACGATTTCGAGGGCGCCGACTGGTATGACGAAATGCTGGTCCAGGGCGACCATGTCATCATCACCGCCTACAGCTACGACGACGGCGCGACCGAAATGTCGATCTTCAGGCTCGATCAGGCAAGCGGCAAGGTGAAGAGCGAAGGCGTCTTCCTCATCACCTCCGACGATTATTATGATGTCGACAATTATGCGACGCGCATCGTCGGCGACAAGCTGGTCGTCTACACCCCCTATTCGCTCGACCAGTTTGAAAATCTCGACTCGCGCCCCGTGCTTCGGCGCTGGCTTCCCGAAGCGGAGCGCAGAAAGCGTCAGGCAGAGGGCAGGCAACTGCTCGACGTGCGATCGATATACAAGCCGGTGCTGCGCACGATCGATCCGACCATTCACGCGATCTCGATATGCCCGCTCGGGGATTTCGACCGCAGGCACAGCCTCGAATGCCGCACCACGGGTTTCGTCGGGCCCCGCGCGGCCGAAATGTTCGTCTCGCCCGAAACCGTCTATCTGTGGAACTCGTCGGCGCGCGACATCGAAACGTGGCGGCTTCCCGAATGCGTGGAGGACGAGGAGGACGGCAAGCCCTACCCCGCCTTGCCGCGCGCCGCGCGCCGCGACGTCGCCCCCGGCGCACTCTATCGCCTGCCGATCGGCGGACGCGACGCGAGCGTCGTCGGCGTATCGGGCGCGCCTTATGATCATCTGTCGATGGACGAACGCGACGGCGAGTTTCGCGCGCTCGTCGACTGGCGCACGATCCGCTGCGACGGCGCCAATCGCGCGCCCGCCGAAAACGCCTTCCTGAAAATCCGCACCGGCGCCTTCGGCACGGTTTTCGAGCCGGTTTCCGACGGCGCTTTCACACCGCTCCCCTCGACGGGCAAGCCGATTGTCGAAAATCGCTTCGCCGATGACTGGCTCGTCTTCGGCGGCCGCAACAGCTGGCGGGGCTACCCGCCCGGCGCCGACGAGGGCTCGCAATCGAGCAAGGCCGTCGCCGTGCCGGTCAGGCGGCCGCGAGAGGCGGTGGTGATCGACATTCCGCACAATGTCGTGCGCACCGAACGCGTCGGCAACGACATCATCGTCAACGGCTATCGCGACAACAAGGGTCTCAACCTCACGCTGATCGGACTCGGCAAGGACGCCCGCATCCTGTCGTCGACCTTCCTCGAGCGCCGCTACGAAAGCGAGGGCCGCAGCCATGCCTTCAACAGCGTCGTCGACGAAGGCGGCAACGGCGTGATCGGTGTGCCAACGGTCAAGGGAAGCGACGAATCGGGCCGCTGGTGGTGGCGGTCGGATACATCCGACCTCAGCTTCCTGACCAAGTCGCCTGCCGGAACGCTCGCCGCCGCCGGCGAACTCGTCGCGCTGCCCGCCGACGATGTCGAAACCCACCCCGGCTATAAATGCGAGGTGTCGTGTATCGACTGGTACGGCAATTCACGCCCCGTCTTCCTCGCGGGCCGGATCTTCGGCCTGATGGGCACGCACCTCGTCGAGGCGCGCATCGATCGGGGCAAGATCCGTGAGGTCGCGCGGATCGACCTGACCGCCCCGGTGCCGCCGCGCTAGGAGAGCTCGAAAGAGACGCCCTGCGCCAGCGGCAGCGTGTCCGAATAATTCACGGTATTCGTCGCGCGGCGCATATAGGCTTTCCAGCTGTCGGACCCCGACTCGCGGCCGCCGCCGGTCTCCTTCTCGCCGCCGAACGCCCCGCCGATCTCCGCCCCGCTCGTCCCCAGATTGACGTTGGCGATCCCGCAGTCGCTCGCGGCGAGGAAGCGTTCGGCCTCGCGCATGTCGGTCGTGAAGATCGCCGACGACAGTCCCGCCGCGACATCGTTGTGAAGGTCGATCACAGCATCCAGGTCGTAATAGCGCATCACATAGAGGATCGGCGCGAATGTCTCTTCGGGCACGGGCCCGACCTGTCCCGGCATCTCGACGAGCGCGGGCCTCGCATAAAAGCTCGCGCCCTCGCCGACGCGCTCGCCGCCGTGCACGATCCCGCCCGCCGCCTTCGCTGCGCCCAGCGCGTCCTGCATCATGTCATAGGCCGCACGGTCGATCAGCGGCCCCACCAGCACGTCGCCTTCCAGCGGATTGCCGACGCCGACGCTGCCATAGGCGGCCGTCAGCCTGGCGACGAAGCCGTCGTAGATGCTGTCGTGTACGAACAGGCGCCGCGTCGTCGTGCAGCGCTGCCCCGCGGTGCCCATCGCCCCGAACGCCACCCCGCGCAGCGCAAGATCGAGGTCGGCCGACGGCGCAACGATCACGCCATTGTTGCCGCCGAGTTCGAGGATCGCACGCGCAAAACGCTGCGCCAGCCGCGGCGCGACCGCACGCCCCATCCGCGTCGATCCCGTCGCCGACACCAGCGCGACGCGCCGGTCGTCGACCAGCGCCTCGCCCGCCTCGCGCCCGCCGATCAGCAATTGCGCAAGGCCTTCGGGCGCATCGCCGAAACGCGCCGCCGCGCGCTGGAAAATCGCCTGCGTCGCGAGCGCGGTCAGCGGCGTCTTCTCCGACGGCTTCCATACGACGCTGTTGCCGCAGACGAGCGCGAGCGCGGCATTCCACGCCCACACCGCGACCGGAAAGTTGAACGCCGAAATCACCCCGACGACCCCCAGCGGATGCCAGACCTCCATCATCCGGTGCCCCGGGCGCTCGGTCGCGATCGTCAGGCCATAGAGCTGGCGCGACAGGCCGACGGCAAAGTCGCAGATATCGAGCATTTCCTGCACTTCGCCCGCGCCCTCGGACGGGATCTTGCCCGCCTCGATCGTGACGAGCCTTGCGAGATCATCCTTGGCGGCGCGCAATTCCTCGCCCCACAACCGCACCAGCTCGCCGCGGCGCGGGGCGGGCACCTTGCGCCACGCGCGAAAGGCCGCGCTCGCGCCGTCCAGGGCCTCATCGATCGCAGCCGCCTCGGCGACCCGCACCATCCCGAGCTGCTCGCCGGTCAGTGGCGTGACCGACGGCATCGATCCGTCGATCCATAAAGCGCGGTCGACCCCCAACCGGTCGAGGAGATCACCTGTATCCTGGCCCAGTTGAACCATCATCTGTCCCTTCATTGACGCGAGCGCGCCCTTGCAACTTGCGGCTCGCGGGTTATCGCAGCGGGCGAACAATGCAACCCGAATGGGAGAGTCGTCCGTGTCCGAATTGCCGCCGTCCGAGCCCTTCGTTCCCGTTCCGGCCGACGCCGCGGCGAACACGCATTGCAGCGCCGCCGATTACGACCGGCTCTATGCCGCAAGCATCGCCGATCCCGACGCCTTCTGGGCCGAACAGGCGAAGCGCATCGACTGGATCACGCCCCCGACGAAAATCGCGGGCTGGTCCTACGATCCCGTCGAGATCAAATGGTATGAGGACGGCGTCCTCAACCTCTGCCAAAATGCGCTCGATCGCCATGTCGCCGCGGGCCATGGCGACCGCACCGCGATCATCTTCGAACCCGACGCCCCCGACGGCGAGACGCGCCATATCAGCTATGCCGCACTCCTCGCCGATGTGATCCGCTTCGCGAACACGCTAAGGAAGATGGGCGTGCAGAAGGGCGACCGCGTCACCATCTATATGCCGATGATCCCCGAAGGCGCTGTCGCGATGCTCGCCTGCGCGCGCATCGGCGCGGTGCACAGCGTCGTCTTCGGCGGCTTCTCGCCCGAGGCGATCCACGGCCGCATCGAGGATTGCGGCAGCGACTGGGTGATCTGCGCCGACGAGGGGCTGCGCGGCGGCAAGGTGGTTCCGCTGAAAGCCAATGTCGACAAGGCGCTCGAACGCGTCGAGGTGAAGGCGGTGCTCGTCATCGCGCACACCGGCGGCGACATCGCGATGAAGGAAGGGCGCGACCATTGGTACGACGCGCTGTCGGCCGATGTCGGCGCCGACTGCCCCTGCGAGCCGATGAATGCCGAGGATCCGCTGTTCATCCTCTACACCTCGGGCTCGACGGGGAAGCCGAAGGGCGTGCTGCACACGGTCGGTGGCTATTCGGTCTGGACCGCGAGCACCTTCTGGTACGGCTTCGACTATCGCCCGGACGAGATTTTCTGGTGCAGCGCCGACATCGGCTGGGTCACCGGCCACAGCTATGTCGTCTATGGCCCGCTCCAGAATGGCGCAACGACGCTGATGTTCGAGGGCGTGCCCAATTACCCCGACCACGACCGTTTCTGGCAGGTCGTCGACAAGCATCAGGTCAACATCCTCTACACCGCGCCGACCGCGATCCGCGCGCTGATGCGCGAGGGCGACGACTATGTAACGCGACACGATTTGAGCTCGCTTCGCCTGCTCGGCAGCGTCGGCGAACCGATCAATCCCGAGGCATGGCGCTGGTATCACCAGACCGTCGGCAAGGGGCGCGTCCCCGTCGTCGACACCTGGTGGCAGACCGAGACCGGCGGGATCATGATCACCACCCTGCCCGGCGCGCATCCGATGCAGCCGGGGAGCGCGGGGCGGCCCTTCTTCGGCATCCGCCCGCAGCTCGTCGATGCCGAGGGTGGCGTGCTCGTCGACGAACAGACCGGCGGCGCGGCCGAAGGGAATCTGTGCATCACGCACAGCTGGCCGGGTCAGGCGCGCACCGTCTATGGCGACCATGAGCGCTTCATCCAGACCTATTTCTCGACCTACAAGGGCAAATATTTCACCGGCGACGGCTGTCGCCGCGACGGTGACGGCTATTGGCGGATCACCGGCCGCGTCGACGATGTGATCAACGTCTCGGGCCACCGCATGGGCACCGCCGAGGTCGAAAGCGCGCTCGTCCTCCACGAAGATGTCGCCGAAGCGGCGGTCGTCGGCTTCCCGCACGACATCAAGGGTCAGGGCATCTACGCCTATGTGACGCTCAACGCCGGGGTCGAGCCGACCGACGCGGTTGCCGCGGCGCTGAAGCAGCAGGTGCGCACCGAGATCGGCCCGATCGCGACCCCCGACCATATCCACCTGACCCCCGCGCTTCCGAAGACGCGCTCGGGCAAGATCATGCGCCGCATCCTGCGCAAGATCGCGGAAAACGACTTCGGGTCGCTCGGCGACACCTCGACGCTCGCCGACCCGAGCCTCGTCGACGGGCTGATCGAGGGCCGCAAGAACCGGTAGTCCGTTCCGCCGGAGCTTGAATCTTAATCGTCATCCCGGCGAAGGCCGGGATCTTTCCCTATCGAAAGGACGCACCGGCGAGATCCCGACCTTCGCCGGGATGACGAGGAGGAGACTATTTCGCCAAAACCTCGCACAGCCTGTCGGTCGCGAGCGCGATACGCGACTCCGCCGTTTTGCGATTGGCCGCGCTATTCTCGACCCCCCGCGTTTCGGTGTTGAACGCCAACAGGCTCCCGACCCGCTGTTCGGGACATAGGCTGAGATAGGCACGAAAGCCGTTCTGGTCGCCATTATGCCCGACAAAGCGAACGGCCGCGCTGCGGTCGATGAAAAAGGACAGGCCGCTCTGCGTCGTCGTCGCCATGCGCCCTTGCGTGAAATCCTCCCCCGCGGCGATTTGCGGCGCCCACATTTCCTCGAGCGACGACCGTTTCAACACCAACTCATATCCGCCCTGGTGCGCCGGATCGCCGAGCAGGAACGCCACATATTTCGCCATATCGGGCATCGGCGCATTGAGCCCGCCGTTCGACACGGTGACGCCGGTATCGACGTCGAACGGCGCCGCGACGCGCCGGCCGTCCCTGATATAATAGCTGTGCGATCGATGCGGCAGCAGGTGCGGCGGCGTGCGGTCGAAATAGCTGTCGTGCATCCCCAGCGGCTTCAGGATGTTCTTGTCGATATAGACTTCATAATCCTCACCCGACAGCCGCTCGATGACCTGCCCCAGGTAAACGATGCCGGGGTTCGAATAGCCGAAACGGCTCCCCGGTTTGAACTCGACCGCCGTGTAGGGCAGCATCGCGGCCAGCTGCGACCAGCTCCGGGGCTCGAACGGCTGCCAGTCATGGTCGCGCCACGGCCAGGTCCCGCTGCGAAAGCCCGCGCTGTGGCTCATCAGCTGGCGCAGCGTGATCGCGCTCGTGTCGCCATGGGGGTTATGCACCGCCGCGAGTTCCGGCACATATTTGACGATCGGGTCGTCGAGCGACAGCAACCCGCGGTCGCGAAGCTGCATGATCGCGATCCCGGTCATCGTCTTGGTCACCGACGCCCAATGATAGATTGTCGCCGCGTCGACCGGGACATGCGCATCGGCATCCTGCTCGCCCAGATGATCTGCGGCGACGGTCCGGCCATCACGCACGACATAGAAGCTGCTCCCGGCGATGTTCGCGCGGCGCATTTCGGCGCGGTGCAGGTCGCGAAAATCGCGCAGCGCGGCGTCGAACCCGGCCTCTTGGGCCGCTGCC
>CBJKNR010000034.1:0-15489 GCA_966417555.1 uncultured Sphingopyxis sp. | reverse complement strand
CGCCGCGGCCAATAGTATCGGCACAGTTTCCTGAGCAGCCAGTCGCAACTCAACGGCCACCGGCGCGAGGTGCAGGATGCGCTGCTCGATGTCGTGCGCTTCTTGCTGGACAGGGGCGTCGACGGCTTTCGCATCGATGCGATCAACTTCTCGATGCACGATCCCGAACTCCGCGACAATCCGCCGGCGCCGCCGTCGAACAAGGTCCGCACCCGGCCGTTCGACTTCCAGCAGAAAATCTACAACCAGTCGCACCCCGACATCCCGTTGTTCCTCGAACGCATCCGCGCGCTGACCGACCTGTATCCCGGCCGTTTCACCGTCGCCGAAGTCGGCGGCGACGACGCGCTGCGCGAGATGAAGAGCTTCACCGCGGGCGAGGGGCGACTGAACAGCGCTTACGGCTTCAACTTCCTCTATGCCGACCGGCTCACGCCGAGGCTGGTGCGCGAGGCGGCCGACGCGTGGCCCGACACGCCGGGGACCGGCTGGCCGAGCTGGGCGTTCGAGAATCACGACGCGCCGCGCGCGGTGTCGCGCTGGACCCCCGAGGGCGTGGCGCCGCAAGCCTTTGCGCGGATGAAAATGGCGCTCTTGTGCGCGCTGCGCGGCAATATCATCCTCTATAATGGCGAGGAACTGGGGCTCGACCAGGTCGAAATTCCGTTCGAACTGGTGAAGGATCCCGAGGCGCTCAAAAACTGGCCGCTCACCCTGTCGCGCGACGGGGCTCGGACGCCGCTGCCTTGGGTCGCGGATGCGGTCCATGCCGGCTTCTCCGGCACCGAACCGTGGCTGCCGCTCGGTGCGGCGCATCCCGCGCTCGCGATCGATCGGCAGGACGCCGACCCGCATTCGATGCTCGCGCACACGCGGCGTCTCGTCGCGCTGCGCGCCGCGAGCCCGGCGCTGCGCGAGGGCGCGAATGCGCGCTGGATCGTCGAGGGCGATTTGCTCGGCTTCGACCGCGTGTCCGGCGGGCAGCATATCCGCTGCCTCTTCAATTTCGGCGCGGCCTCCCTTGGCGTCGCCGCGCATACGGCCGGCGGCGCGGTGCTGCTTGCGGTGAACGGCGCCGATGCGGCCCAATTGCCTGCAGCCGGCGCGCTGTGGCTCGATATGAAAGAGACGAACTGATGCGTAACCTGTTGCTTCTCGCCGCCGCCGTCGCAGCCCCCGCCGCGGCTGCGCAGGAGGCGCCGCTCACCGCGACCTCGCCCGACGGGTCGATCACGCTCACGGTCGCGACCGACAACGACCAGCGCCCGACCTGGTCGCTGTCGCGCAAGGGCAAGCTGCTCATCGCGCCGTCGAAGCTCGGCTTCACGCTGACCGACGGTATCGGGCTGCAGCGCGGCTTCGCCATCGCGGGCTCCGAGCGCGCAAGCGGCGACACACGGTGGGAACAGCCGTGGGGCGAACGGCGCTTCGTGCGCGACCTGCACAATGAGCTGCTCGTCCGTTTCCGCCAGAACGAAAGCTGGGGCGGGCACGCGATGAACGTCCGCTTTCGGCTGTTCAACGACGGCATCGGTTTCCGCTACGAACTGCCCGAGCAGCCGGGGCTGAAGACCGCAAAGATAGGAGACGAGTTCACCGAATTCGACATCGTCCCCGAAGGTACTGCCTGGTGGATCACCGGCGGCGAATGGAACCGGTACGAGCAAATCTATCAGAAGACTCCGATTGAGGGCGTGGCGACCGCGCACACCCCGATCACGATGAAGCTCGACGACGGAACGCATCTGGCTTTCCACGAAGCTGCGCTCGTCGATTATGCCGGCATGTGGTTCAAACGCGTCGAGGGGCGCAAGTTCCGCTCGACGTTGTCGCCGTCGTCGCGCGGCCCGCGCGTTGTGCGCGACCTGCCTTTCGCGACGCCGTGGCGTACGATCCGCATTGCCGACGATGCCGCCGGGCTGGTCGAGAGCGACCTTGAACTCAACCTCAACGAACCGAACAAGCTCGGCAATACGAGCTGGTTCAAGCCGATGAAATATGTCGGCATCTGGTGGGGGATGATCCGCGGCGACTGGAGCTGGGCCGAGGGGTCGAAGCATGGCGCGACGACCGAACGGACCAAGGCGACGATCGATTTCGCCGCAAAGCACGGCTTCGGCGGGGTCCTCGTCGAAGGGTGGAACAAGGGCTGGAACGGCAATTGGTTCGGCCATGGCGATGAATATAGTTTCACCGAGGCGACCCCCGATTTCGATCTGAAGGCCGTCACCGACCATGCGCGTAAAAAGGGTGTGCAGCTGATCGGACACCACGAGACCGGCGGCAATATCGCGGTCTATGAAGCACAGCTCGACGACGCGATGAAGCTCTATGGCAGGCTCGGCGTCGGGACGGTGAAGACGGGCTATGTCGCCGACGCGGGCGGGATCATCGCGCCGGGCGATGCGCCGGGCGAGACGCGGATGGAATGGCACGACGGGCAGCGTCAGGTGCAGCACCATCTGAAAGTGGTCGAAACCGCGGCGAAATATCATGTCGCGGTCAACGCGCACGAGCCGGTGAAGGACACGGGGCTCCGCCGCACCTGGCCCAATTGGGTCGCGCGCGAAGGCGCGCGCGGCATGGAGTATAATGCCTGGGGCGCCTTCGCGAACGGTCCCGACCATGAGCCGACGCTCGTCTACACGCGGATGCTGTCGGGGCCGATGGACTTCACGCCCGGCGTGCTCAGCCTAGAGGGCGGTAACAAGGTGCCGCTCGCCTCGACGCTCGCCAAGCAGCTCGGGCTCTATCTCGCCATCTATTCGCCGATCCAGATGGCGGCCGACTTTCCCGAGACGCTGGAAAAATATCCGCGCGAGCTGGAATTCATCAAAAAGGTCCCCGCCAACTGGGCCGAAAGCAAGCTGATCGCGGGCGCGGTCGGCGACTATGCGATTTTTGCGCGCAAGGACCGGAACAGCGCCGACTGGTATGTCGGCGGGGTCAACGACGCCACCGAACGCACGCTGACGCTCGCCTTCGATTTCCTCGAACCGGGGAAAAGCTATACCGCGACGATCTATAGAGACGGGGAAGGCGCCACCTATCTGACCGACGCGCGGCACCGCATCGCCTATGAAACGATCAAGGTGAAAAAGGGCGACACGTACGAGCTCTGGCTCGCGCCCGGCGGTGGCGCAGCGATACGGCTTGCACCGGCCCGATAGCTCGATTGTCGGCGGGCCTGTCCCGATGAACCTGGCGTCGCCTGCATGACCGGGGAGCGCGGGACACCGCGGTGGTTCAGGTCAGGATGTGGCAGACATCGGGCGCGGGGCGGGCAAGGCCACGCGCCAGATGCCCCAATCGCCCCTCGTCGACACGCGCCGCATCGGCGAGCCGGACGCGATAGCGCCCCCGGAGTGCATGCACGCTCCGCACATTGGCCTCACCGCCGAGCGCGGCAAGAACATCGCCGGGTAACAGCGATGCATCTCCGCCGGTCGCCGCCTTGACGGCAATAGCGGGCGCGGCAGCGCCGCCGGCGCTCAGCGCGCCGCGAATCTCCTCGGCGACGAGGTCGGCGATCGGACCGAGGACGACCTGTGCCGCATTTCCGGACGGGCGGATGATGCCGCGCGCGCCGAGCGCCGACAGCGCGGCGTCATCGACCGCCGCTTGGTCGGCGACGATCAGCCGCAACCGCGTCGTGCAGGCGTCGACGCTGACGAGGTTGACCGCGCCGCCGAGCGCCGCGACGAAGGCTTCGCCGCGCGCGCTGCCCGCCGATGCAACCGCGGCTTCGGCGACCTCGCCCCGCTCGCGCCCCGGCGTCGTCAGGTCAAAGCGGCGGATGAAGAAGCGGAACAGGCCGTAATAGAGGAGGGCATAGGCCGCACCGATCGGCAGCAGCAGCCACGGCCGCGTCGCGAGGCTGAAGTTCAGAACATAGTCGAACAGCCCCGCCGAAAAGCCGAAGCCGAGCTTGACGTCGAGCGCGTTCATCAACGCCATCGACGCGCCGGTGAGCAGCGCATGGATCGCATAGAGCAGGGGCGCGACGAACATGAAGGTGAATTCGATCGGTTCGGTCACGCCGGTCAGGAAGCTGGTGAAGGCGAGGCTGAAGAGCATGCCTCCGACCGCCTTCTTCCGCTCGGGCCGCGCCTCGTGATACATGGCGAGGCAGGCGGCGGGCAGGCCGAACATCATGACGGGAAAGAAGCCGCTCATGAAGGCGCCTGCGGTCGGGTCGCCCGCGAAGAAACGGCGAAGATCGCCCGTCGCACCCTCAAAATCGCCGACGACGAACCAGGCCGCATTGTTAATGATGTGGTGCAAGCCGGTGACGATCAGCAACCGATTGAGCGCGCCATAGACGAACAGGCCGATCTCACCCGAAGCCACGACCGCACGGCTCGCGGTATCGATCGCGCCGCTGATATGCGCATAGCTGTAGCCGACGAGCGCGGCGAGCAGCAGCCCCGCGACTCCGCTGGCGATCGGCACGAAGCGGCGGCCGCCGAAGAAGGCGAGATATTCGGGCAGCGCGATCGTCGCGAAGCGGTTGTAGAAATGCCCGCCGATCAGCCCCGACAAGATGCCGACAGGAACCTCGAGCCGGTCGATCAGCCCGACCGCCCATTGCTTCGCCGCCAATGCCGCCGCGGCTTCGGGAAGCCCCGCGCCGATGTCGGGTGGCGGGGTCATGAATGTCTGCGCGCCGTTCGTTGTGACGAAATAGCAGACGACGCCCGCCAGCGCTGCCGCACCATTGCCGTCGCGCGCAAAGCCCACAGCGACGCCGATCGCGAAGAGGATGCCGAGATTGTCGAAGATCGCCGCGCCCGCCGCCGAGATGAACGCGATGTCGAGCAGATCGGGCTGGCCGATGCGCAGCAGCAGGCCCGCGATGGGCAGCACCGCGATCGGCAGCATCAGCGCGCGGCCCAATGGCTGGAGCGTTTCGAGTATCTTCCTCATCCTCGTGTCTCCTCGAACGCGCGGGCGAGCGCGCGAACCTCGGCCGCTGATTTGCACTGCAGCGCAAGCTCTGCGTGTGCGCGCGTCTCGACCAAAGTCAGGCCGCGCACGATCTGCTTCGCCTCGGCGATGAAGCCCGGCACCGCCGACAATTCGGTGACGCCCAGCCCGACGAGGATCGGCAGCGCTGCGGGATCGGAAGCAAGTCCGCCGCACACGCCGACCCAGCGGCCGTGGAGGGCCGCAAGGCGACACGTCTCGCCGATCATGCGCAGCACCGCTGGGTGCATCGCATCGACCCCTGCGGCGACCGCCGGATTGCCGCGGTCCATCGCGAGCACATATTGGGTAAGGTCGTTGGTGCCGATCGACAGGAAATCGGCCTCGGCCGCGAGCAGGTCAGCGGTCATAGCCGCGGCGGGGGTTTCGATCATCACTCCGACCTCTACCGGCGTCGCGATACCTATCTCGCCGCGCAGCCGCTCGACGATCGCGCGCACCTGCCTGAGTTCGTCGACGCTCGCGACCATCGGGATCATGATCCTGCACTGGCCGGCGGGCTCCACCCGCAGGATCGCCCGAAGCTGCGTTTCGAGGAGGGCGGGATGCGCGAGCGCGACGCGGATGCCGCGCTGGCCGAGCGCCGGATTCTCCTCGGCGTCGATCGGGATATAGGCTGCCGGCTTGTCGCCGCCGATGTCGAGCAGGCGAACGATCACCGGCTTGTCCGCCAGCGCATCGGCGATCCCCTGATAGGCGGCGTGCTGCTCGTCCTCCGACGGCGCCGTGTCGCGATCGAGGAACAGAAATTCGCTGCGGACGAGGCCCGATCCTTCGGCGCCCTGCGCCGCTGCAGCCTGCGCTTCGCCCACGCTGCCGACATTCGCGAAGATTTCGATGCGCGTACCGTCGGCGCTGCGGCAAGCGTCCTTCGCAGTTACCCGCGCCGCTTCGCGCCGCGCGTCGCGCTTCACGAGCCGGGCGGTGAAAGCGTCGGTATCGGCAGACGAGGGACCGGCGGTGGCGTGACCAAGTTCGGCATCGAGCAGCAGCAGCATATCGTCCTCGACGCCCTCCAGCGCGTCGCCCATCGCCACGAGCGCTGGCAAGCCCATCCCCGCGCACAGGATCGCGACGTGCGAAGTCGGACCGCCGCGCGCGAGGCAAAGGCCCGCGGGCTTCGCAGCGGCAAGCGCCACGAGCTGCGACGGCAACAGGTCGTCGGCTACGACGATTGCCCCGGCCGGGATTCTTCCGCCGTCGATCGGCGTTCCGGTCAGCGTCGCGAGCATTTGCCGTTCGATGTCGATCAGGTCGGCGATCCGCTCGATCAGATGGGCATTGCCCGTCGCGCGGATCGCGTCGACCTGATCGTGGATCGCGCCACGCCAGGCAAAGCCCGCGCTGCTCCCCGCCGCGATCCGCTTCTCGGCCACCGCGAGCAGTTCGGGATCGTCGATCAGCGCCAGGTGCGCGTGCATTACCGCTGCAATGCTGCCGTTCGCGGCACCGGCACGCACGGCGATCCGGGCGCGAACCGTGTTTCGCGCTTCCAGCAGCGCGGCTCGCTCGGCGCCCGCATCGGCGCCTTCGCGTGCGATAGCGATTTCGGTCTGCCGGAGCCGTGCGGCCGGGCCCATGGCCAGCCCGGGTGAGGCGATCACGCCGCCGATCTGTCCCGCACGCAGCGGTTCGGTCGCGGCGGCGGGCGCCGGTGGTGCCGCGACGGGCGCGGCTTCGCCCATATCGGTCGCGAGCAGCGCGACGACTGCTGCCAAGGCCGCCTCGGCATCATCGCCGCGCGCCTGCACGACGACCTCGTCGCCGAAGGTCGTGCCGAGCGCGAGCAGCCCGACGGTGCTGCGCGCGTCGCCGCGCTTCTCTCCCTTTACCAGATGCACGTCAGCCTCGAACCCGCGCGCGATCTCGCCGATCCGCGCAGCGGGCCGTGCGTGGATTCCGTGCGGCAGCGACAGCGTCACTGCCTGCTCGACCACCGTGCCGTCGTCCGACCGGCGGCGCGCCTCGGCCTGCACCGGGACGAGCGTCATCAGCGCCTCGCACGCGCCGATCGCGGCGTCGGTCGTGCGGCGGCTGATCGCAAAGGCCTCGGCATTGGTCACGATCACCGGGGTGATCAGGCTGGTCGCCGCAAGCGCGACCGCGTCCATGTCGAACCGGATCAGCGGGTCGCCACGCGACACCGCGTCGCCGATCGCGACGAGTGGCGTGAAACCTTCGCCCTTCAGCATCACCGTATCGAGCCCGATGTGGATCAGTACCTCGGCACCCTCGGCGCTGCGCAGCGATATGGCATGGCCGGCATCGTGCAGCGTCACCACTTCACCATCGAAGGGCGCGACCACGGTATCGTCGAGCGGCTCGATCGCGACCCCGTCGCCCATCATCCGCTGGGCAAAGACCGGGTCGGGAACGCTGTCCAGCGTCGTCGTCCACCCTCTGAGCGGAGAGGTGATGATCAGGCCCATTGCTATAGTCCCCAAAACTTCCGCCGCTTGTCGTCGCGCAGCTTGTGTATCATTGTGCCGCGTGGGCAAGATCCGGCGCGGAATTCGAAACGGATTTGCCGCCGATCCACGTCGCGCGCGGTACCAGCCCGGCATCGAGCCATATCCAGTCGGCGCGCTGCCCCGGTGCGATCGCGCCGATGCGATCCTGCAGCGACAGGAAGGCGGCGGGTGTCGCGCTCGCCATCGCCGCCACGTCGGACACGGAGAGGCCGGTGACCTCGACCGTCTTGCGCAGCGCCGACGCCATATCCAGATGCGTGCCCGCGAGCGTACCATCCTCGAAGATGCAGACACCATCCTTCACAGCGATACGCTTGCCCTGCAGCGTGAATTCGCTGACCTCGGTGCCGACGCTGGGCATCGCATCGGTGACGAGCATGATGCGCTCCTTGCCCTTGGCATGGACAGCAAGGCGGACGATCGCGGGGTGGAGATGGACGTCGTCGACGATGAGTCCGCAATATGTGTCCGAATCGAACGCCGCGCCGACTGCCCCGGGATTGCGGTGATGCAGCGGCGACATCGCGTTGAACAAATGAGTGAAACCCGATAGCCCGGCCGCGATCGCGCGCTGTGCCTCGTCATAGGTCGCGTCGCTATGCCCCGCGCTGACGATCACCCCGTGGCGGACGAGGGTGCGAATATCCTCTTCGTCGCAAAGCTCGGGCGCGAGCGTCAGCATCACGCGTCCGCGATGCGGCGCGATGAGCGTCGCAAGGATGTCGGCGTCGAGGCGGCGGATACGATGGGCCTCGTGGATGCCGCGCTTCACTTCGTTGATGAACGGGCCCTCGATATGGATGCCGACGACGCCGGGCACGCCGCGCTCGATCGCCGCATCGACCGCGGCGAGTGCCGAGGCGATCTGCGCCGGCGTGTCGCTGATCAGCGTCGGCAGGAAGGCGGTGGTGCCGAAACGCGCATGCGCTGCGCCGATCGCGGCGATCGCCTCGACATCGACCTGGTCGTTGAACAGCACGCCGCCGCCGCCGTTGACCTGCGTGTCGACGAAACCGGGCAGCAGCCAGCCGCCGCCGAGGTCGATCTCGCGATCCGCGCTGGCGTGGCCGGCGGGTGAAACGGCGGTGACGGCCCCGTCGACGATGGCGATATCCGCCGCGTCGACAGCACCGCCCGGCAGTGCGATCCGGCCGTTGTGGAAACGAACGATCATAAAGTCTCGGTAACCTTGTTGAGGTGCGGTGGCGAGTCGGGGTCGCAGCCGCGCGCGAGCGCGAGCGCGCTCGCCATGCGATAGAAGCTCTGGATCATCAGGATCGGTTCGAGCGCCGGATGCGCCGCGATCGCGGGCAGATCGCCACCCTTCGGATCGGCGAGCAACACGGTCGCGCCGCGGCCGCGGAATTCGTCTGCTGTTTCGCGCACGCTCGCCGCTGCGCGGTCGGTGCCGCCGAACGCGAGGACGTGAAAGGCGTCGCCGACGATCGCCATCGGGCCGTGACGCACCTCGGCGGCGCTGAAGCTTTCGGCATGGAGCGCCGAGGTTTCCTTGAACTTGAGCGCGGCCTCCTGCGACACGCCCAGACCGTAGCCACGACCAAGGACGAAGAGGTTGGTGGCGTCCCGAAAGGCCGCGACCGCGAGCGACCAGTCGAGCGCGAACGCCTGCGCGAGTTGGTCGGGCAGGGTGGCGAGCGCGCTTTCGAGCGCATCATCCTCGGCCCACGCCGCGACCAGCGCAGCGATCGCTGCCAGCGAAGCAATATAGGATTTGGTCGCCGCAACCGAGCGCTCGACCCCCGCCGATAGCGGGATCACAACCTCGGCGAGGCTCGCGAGCGGCGAATCCCCGGCATTGACGAGCGCGACCACAAAGGCTCCGGCGTCGCGTTGTTGTTCGACCGCAGCGAGCAGGTCGGGGCTTTTGCCCGATTGCGAGATGGCGAGGCCTAGGCGGTTTCCGGAGACCGCCGGGGCGTCATAAAGCGAGGCGATCGAAAGCGCTGCCGAGGCGGTCGGCGTTCCCGTCATCGTCTCGATCAGATATTTGGCGTAGGTCGCGGCATGATCCGACGAGCCGCGGGCGCAGGTCACGACGGCAGCGGGCGGCGATGCGCGGAGGCGCCGGCCGATCGCGGCGAAGGCGTCGCGATTCGCATCGAGCATTCTTGCGACCGCCGCAGCAGCCTCGCCGGCCTCTTGCTTCATCAGCGTCTGTCGTCCGTCGAATGCGGCGTTCGGCATCGTTCATCTCTCTCCGGCCGGACGATGGTGGGCGTCCGGATTATTGGTACTATATAGGTTATATATGTCTCATCAAGAGGTATGTTCGTTCGGCCGGCATTTGATGAGCGGGCGCTCCCCGCACGGCCATGGGACCGCGCACCGCGGCATCATGCGGGTGCGTTGGTCGGGCGGCGGGGCCGCGACTGCATATCGGGCCTGGTTTGGAGCTCTAGCCGTTCAGTTCGGCGACGACGTCATAGGCGTCGCCGCGATAGAAGCTCTGCGTGAATTCGGCGGTGCGGCCGTCGGGCAGAAAGCCGCGCCGTTCGATGAACAGTCCCGGCATGCCCGGCTCGATCCCGAGTATCTCCGCCTGCTCGGCCGAGAAGGCGATCGCACGCAGCCGCTGGAGTGCGCGCACCGGCAAATGTCCCGCGGCATCCAGCGCCTCGTAAAGCGACGCGCCGACCGTTTCGACCGACGGCAGGCAATAGGCGGGGATCGTGGCATATTCGAGCGCCATCGACGTGTCGTCGGCATAGCGGATGCGGTGAAAACGATAGACGAGCGACCCTGGCGACAGGCCCAGCGACAGCGCCTCTTCGGGCGTCACCGCGCCCGCGGTCTTGCTGATCCACCGGCTGTGCGGCTTGCGCCCGCGCGAAACCATATCTTCCGAAAAGGAGGTGAGCTTCGAAAAGCTCTTCTCGACGCGCGGCCGCGTGACGAACGTGCCCGCGCCGCGGCGGCGCGTGACGATGCCGTCGCCGACCAGCCCGTCGATCGCCTTGCGCACCGTGATGCGCGATACACCGAATTCCTCGGCGAGATCGCGTTCGGTCTGGATGGCTTCCTCGGCCTTCACAACCTGTCCTTCGATCGCGTCGCGCAGGATTTTCTGCAGTTGCAGATATAGCGGTGTCGGGTCGTCTTTCTGGAGCGGACCCACGCGTTCGATCAGTGACAAGGACGATGCTCCACTCGATTGCCCGGCGCGCCGGCCGACAAGGCCAGCGTCCGTATAGCATGTGTTGCATTGGTATCTTCGCGTCAACTGCCGTTACGGAAAAAGGCTTGTCGGGCAGCGCCTTCCAGGTATGCCCCTGCGATCACGCGCCATTTTTCCTTTTGCATTACCGCGCCCGCAAGGGCGTTGACCATGTGATTGGTATATGACAAATCAAATACAAATTGCCCATGGGAGAACAGGCATGCGCAGGACGGGTTGGGCGGTGCTGGCGACCGCGATGCTGGCGGCGCCCGCGGCGATGGCGGCTGAAACCGAGGGCCAGGCCGCGCTCGATCGCTTCGCCGACACGCTCGGCTATAGCTATCGGGTGGTCGACAATCATCCGCAATGTCCCGCCGGCATCGACGGCTGTTTCCTGTCGACGATCACGCTGACGTTACCCGAAACGCTTCCCCAAGGGCTCGATACAAAAGGGCTGTCGCTTTATTTCAGCTTTGTTACCCAGCTGCCCCGCGTCGAAAGCGACCTCTTCGACCACCATTTCCTCAATGGCGACGTCCAGCGGCTGACGCTCAAGCCCGGTGCGGCGTTGCGCCCCGGCGCGAGGCACGAGATCCGGCTGTGGGGTATCGGCTCGAATTTCTCGAAGGCGTTCGGCATGCCCAACGCCTATCTCGTCGCCGACGGACTGAAGCCGCGCGTCATCGCGGCGACCGATCCCGAAACGGGCCTCGAAACCTTGCCCTTCGTCGCGCCGATGACCGACGAAGCCCGGCTCGCGACGAAGAGCGGGGCCGACAAGACGCGCTGGCTCACCGCCGAACGCGCGTTCGAGGTGCAGACAGGCCGCGTCGCGTCCGAAGCCAAGGGCGTCGTAATTCTCCCTAAACCGGCGAAGGCGGCGCAGGGCAAGGGCGAGCCCGTCGATCTGGGCCGCGGCGTCGCGCTGACACTGAACGGTGTCGACCGCAGCGCGATCGCGCCCGCGCTCGCGGCGCTCGGCGCCTCCGAAGGCGCGCTGCCGCTGACGATCCGCATCGACCCCGCCGCCGCGGCGAAGCCCGAGAGCTATATCCTCGACGCCAAGGCGTCGGGCATCGCAATCACCGCGCACGACACGGCGGGTGCCAGCCACGCACTGCGTTCGCTCGCGCAGCAGGCGGCGTTCGAGAAGGGCAGGCTCAAGCCGCTCAGGATCGAGGATGGCCCCGAATATGGCTTTCGCGGGCTGCACCTCGACCTCGGCCGCAATTTCCACGGTCGCGACGAGATACTGAAACTCGTCGAGGCGATGGCGACGTACAAGCTCAACAAGCTGCACCTTCACCTCGCCGACGACGAGGGCTGGCGCATCGAGATCCCCGCGCTCCCCGAACTGGTCGAGATCGGATCGAAGCGCTGCCACGACCCGTCCGAACAGACCTGCCTGTTGCCGCAACTCGGCGCGGGCCCCGAAGGGACCAGCGGCGTCAACGGTTATCTGTCGGTCGCCGACTATGTGACGGTCGTGAAGGCGGCGGCCGCGCGCCAGATCGAGGTGATCCCGTCGATCGACATGCCGGGCCACAGCCGCGCCGCGATCGTCGCGATGGAGGCGCGCTACCGGCGACTGATGGCCGAAGGCAAGAGGGCCGAGGCCGGACAGTACCGGCTGATCGATCCCGACGACACGACCGAATATCGCAGTATCCAATATTATGATGACAACACGTTCAACATCTGCCTGCCGGCGACCTATCGCTTCGTCGATACGGTGGTCGACGCGCTCGCCGCGATGCACAGACAGGCCGGGGTGCCGCTCAAGACCTTCCACCTCGGCGCCGACGAGACCGCGGGGGCGTGGGTGAAGTCGCCCGCGTGCAAGGCGATGATCGCCGAGAATGGCGGCGATGCGGGCAAGCTCACCCCGCGCTTCATCGAACGCGTGACCGCGAGTCTTGCCGCCAAGGGCCTGCGCACCGGTGGCTGGAGCGACGGCATGGGGCACACCGAGGCCGCGAGCATGCCGAAAGAGCCGCATCGGGTGCAGACCAACATCTGGGGCGTGCTCCACGCCGGCGCGATCCGCGAGGCGCATGACCAGATGAACCGCGGCTGGGACGCCGTGCTGTCGATCCCCGACCTCGGTTATTTCGACATGCCCTATGCGCCGCACCCCGACGAGGGTGGATACAATTGGGCGTCGCGCGGCGTCGATCCGTATCAGGTCTATGGCTTCATGCCCGACAATCTGCCCGCCAACGCTGCGACGATCCGCAACATCCAGGCCGAGGGCAAGGCGATCGAGGACAAGCCCGTCCTCCGGCCCGGCCGCCGCGTCGCGGGCCTGCAGGCGCAGCTGTGGAGCGAGACGATCCGCACCGACGCGCAGGTCGATTATATGCTTTTCCCGCGCCTGCTCGCACTCGCCGAGCGCGCCTGGGCGCCGGCGCCCTGGACCCCGGCCTATCAGGCGGGGGCCAGCTACGAATGGGGCGACACGCGCGTCGATGCCGCGAAGCTCAAGGCGGGCTGGCAGGATTTCGCCGGGCGCGTCGCCGCGCAATTCCCGATGCTCGAAAGGATCGGCATTGCCTATCGCGTCGCACCGCCGGGAGCACGGATCGTGGGCGGCAAGCTCGAGGCGAACAGCATGTTTCCCGGGACGGCAATCGAATATCGCGCCGGCGCGGGCGGCTGGACGCGCTATACGGGGCCGGTCGCGGTGAAAGGGCCCGTCGAAGTGCGCAGTCGCTCGGCAGATGGCAAGCGCGCCAGCCGGACGGTGCGCGTCGAACCCGCCCGCTAGTTCAGGCGGCCTTCATCCAGACGACGAGCGCGAAGCGTGACGCCTTCGCCGGCAGGGTGCGATGCGGGGTGAAGCGGTCGAGGAACAGCGCGGTTCCTGCCGGGCACTCGGGCCGCACGCGCGACAGGCCGGCAAGCCGCCACTCGGGAATCTCGAACCCGTCGTCGCTTTCGCTGGCGAGCGGTGCGGGGTGGCGCCCCGCCGCAATTTCCAGCCCGCCGCTCTCGGGCCCGGCCTCGCTCAGCGGGATCCACGCGGTCACTACAACCTTGCCGCACCCGGTGCCGTCGTCGCGCGCGACGTCGCTGTGCCATGCATGGCGATGTTCGGGAAAGCAGGCGATGCTTGCGCGCACGCGGACGATCCTGCCCGCCAGCGCGCGGCCGCTGAGCTCCGCGGCGGTTTCGATCAGCTGCGGGTCGTTCGCCAGCGCCTGCAGTCGTTTGCCACGATGCGCATCGGTGCACACCGCGACGCGCAGCAGGTTCGCAACGCTGCGCTCCTTCGCATACACACGGTCGATCCGCTCGCTCAGCGGCGCATCGGGGCAGCTCTGCTCGAACGGCAGGTAAAGCGCGCGCGCCACGCGGTCGATATGTTCGGCGATGTCGTCCGCCGCCGCGCGGACCAGCGCAGGATCGAACAGCGGAACCGCCGCATAGCCCTGTTTGGCGAATTGCGCGGCGCTCATCGCGCGCGTCCGAAGGTCGTGATCGTCGGCCATTCGCCCCCGGTTTCGACGCGCGCATCGATACCATAGACCGCGCGCAGCCGCCCGGCGGTCAGCACCTCGGCGGGCGTACCGTCGGCGACGATCCGCCCGCCGTCGATCAGCAGCAGCCGGTCGCAATAGCGCGCCGCCATAGTCAGGTCGTGGAGCACCGCGATAACCAGCCCGCCGCCGTTTGCTTCGGCGCGCAGCAAGTCCATCACGTCGATCTGGTGCCCGGGGTCGAGGCTCGCGAGCGGCTCGTCGGCGATCAGCGCGGGCGCCTCGACCGCAAGCGCACGCGCGAACAGCACCCGTGCGCGCTCGCCGCCCGACAGCTCGGTCGCGATCCGGTCGCGCAAATCGAGCACGTCGGCGCGCGCCATCGCGCGTTCGATCGCCGCGCGGTCGGCATCCGAAATCCGCGACATCGGCGCAAGGTGCGGCAGGCGCCCCAGCCCGACGAGCCGCTCGACAGTGAGCGGCCAGTGCAAGGTTTGTCCCTGCGGGACATAGGCGATCCGCCGGGCGAGTTCGGCGCGCGGCATTGCCGCCGCATCGATCCCGTCGACGCTGACCGAACCGCTCGCGGGTACGAGCGCGAGCATTGCGCGCGCCAGCGTCGACTTGCCCGCGCCATTGGGCCCGACGATCCCGGTCAGTGTGCCCGCGCCGAACGCCGCGCCGACGTCGTGCACGACAGCGCGGCGGCCGAGCGTCACACCGACATGATCGAGGACAAGGCTCACCATAGCCGCCGCTCCCGCATCAGGTGGATCAGGAAGACCGGCACCCCGAGGAAGGCGGTGACAACCCCCAGCTTCAGCTCGTTCGTCGTCGGGATGATCCGCACGCCAAGGTCAGCGAGCGTCAGCAGCGCCGCGCCGCCGATCGCCGAGGGCAGCAGGATTGCCGACGGGCTGCGATCGGTGAGCGGGCGGATCAAATGCGGCACGATCAGCCCGACGAAGCCGATAGCGCCCGTCACTGCGACCGCGCCGCCGACCCCGATCGCGGTGCCGATCAGCAGGCGGAGGCGCGTGCGCCGCAGATCGGTGCCAAGCGCCTGCGCCGCATCCTCGCCGAGCGTCAGTGCATCGAGCGCACGGCCGTTCCACAGCAGCATCGCCATGCCGATCGCGATGCACGGCAGCGCGATCCATACATGCTCGAATGACCTGTTCTCGAGGCTGCCGAGCAGCCAGGTCATGATCTCCATCGCCGCGAAGGGATTGGGCGACAGATTGAGCGCGAGGCTGGTTCCCGCGACCGCGAGCGTCCCGACCGCGATCCCCGCGAGGATCAGCGTCAGCGGGCTTTCGGCGCGGCCCGACAGGATGAACAGCAGCGCGAGCGAGAGCAGCGCGCCGCCGGTGGC
>CBJKNR010000033.1:0-15643 GCA_966417555.1 uncultured Sphingopyxis sp. | reverse complement strand
TCGTCCGTTAGCATGACGCCCAGATTCTCGCCTTCCTCGTCGATCACGCGGACTTTCGGAGAGGCGATAAATTCATTGTAACGCGGGCCGTTTTTCGGCGGCATCGGTGCCATTGGGCGACGAGTCATGGGCGGTGGTATAGCTGTATCTCCTGAATCGTCTAAAATGGGCGTGCGGCATCGACGCCGGAACACGCGCGATTGTCATATAGTGATCGCGCGGCGGCCGTAAAGGCCACCCCGCTTTTCCGATACCGGTTTTCGGCCAACTGTGGCCGGTCTGCCACTCTCAACCGAGGCTCACCATTTGGTCGGCGCCGGATCGACGACACGGAAGCCGCCGGCGCCGATTTCGCTGACCTCGAGCGCGCGTTCGGCAATGCCGCGATTGTTGAAGCGGAAGATGCCGTCGATCCCGCCGAAACCGTCGGCGGCGAGCAGGCGGTTCGTCGGGAAATTGCTGCCCGGTTTCCAGTCACGCGCAATCCGCACTGTCAGCAGCACCGAGTCGTAGCCCAGGCTCGCGAGCCGGTACGGTGCCTTGCCGAAACGCGTGCGATATTTGGTCGCGAGCTGGCCGTAGAGGCCATCCGAGACGCTGGCGAACCACGATCCGCGCATGACGGCGCTGCCGCCGAGTGCTGCGTCGGTGTTCCACAGTTCGGTGCCGAGGATCTGCCGGTTTCCGGCGCCCTTGATGACCGGGACGGCACGGATGGCATTGCCGCCGCTGTCGGCGATCAGCACCGCGTCCATCGCGCCGGCGTTGGCGATCCGCCGCGCCGCGCCTGACAGCGCGGTCGCGCTGCGATCATAGCTTTCAACCGCGACAAGCGTCCCGCCGGCCTGCGAAACAGCTGTGCGGAAGGCCGCCGCCGAACGGTCGCCATAGACATTCTTGGGCACGAGCGCGCCGAAGCGCTGATGCCCCTTGCCGCGCGCGAAGGCGACGACGCGCTCGACCGACTGTCCGGGGACGAAGCCCATGATGAAAACGCCGTTGCCCGCGACGCTGCTGTCGTTCGAGAAGCTCAGCACCGGGATTTTGGCGCCGCGTGCGATCGGCGCAACCGCCGCCACATCCTCGCTGAGCAGCGGGCCGAGGATCAGCTTGTTGCCGTCGGCCACCGCCTGCCGCGCTGCTGCCGCGGCACCGAGCGCGGTGTCATAGGTGGTGATGCGCACGCGCTCGGTGCGCGAATCGAGCAGCGCGAGCGTCGTTGCATTGGCGATCGCGGTGCCGACGTCGGCATTGGGGCCGGTCTGCGGCACGAGCAGCGCGACGCGGTGACGATCGGTGTCGGTCGGGAGGCCGGGACCGACATTGTCGTCGGGCCTGGTCGGCGGCGGCGGCGTCGCGGGGCCATCGCCTTTCGGGACGACCTGACACGCCGCAAGCAGCCCCGCCATCGCCACCATGCCCAGTCCGCGCAGCATCTGGCGGCGCGGCGACGCATTATTTTGGCGCTCGGCGACAGTTTCTGCCATTTTCAGCGGCATGCCAGATTCGAACATCTCAGATTCTCCCTTGCCCGGTCTCTATATCGTCGCGACGCCCATCGGCAACCTTGGCGACATCGCCCCGCGCGCGACCAAAACGCTCGCCTCCGCCGACGTGATCGCCGCAGAGGATACGCGCGTGACCGCGAAGCTGCTGTCGCATCTGGGATTGCGTGTGCCGATGACCCCCTATCATGATCATAGCGACGAACGCACACGCGCCGCGCTGGTTGCGCGCATGGAACAGGAAGTTGTCGTTTTGGTGTCGGACGCCGGCACCCCGCTGATTTCGGACCCCGGATACAAGCTGGTGCGCGACGCGCGCGCGGCGGGACGCCATGTCACCACGCTCCCCGGCCCATGCGCCGCGATCGCGGCGATCACCCTGTCGGGTCTGCCGAGCGACCGCTTCCTCTTCGCGGGCTTCCTGCCGAACAAGGCGAAAGCGCGGGCCGACACGATCGCCGAATTTGCCGGCCTGCGTGCGACGCTCGTTTTCTACGAAAGCGGTCCGCGCCTCGCCGCGGCGCTCGCCGCGCTCGCCGAGGGCCTCGGCAACCGCGAGGCCGCGGTCGCGCGCGAGATCAGCAAGCTTTACGAGGAATGCGTGACGGGCACGCTGACCGATCTCGCCGCGCGCTATCAGGACGCGCCGCCCAAGGGCGAAATCGTGATCATCGTCGGACCGCCCGGCGAAGCGGCGGCCGAGGAAGCCGACGAAGCAACGCTCGATGCGGCGATCCGCGACGCGATGATCGACAAGCCCGTCGCGCAGGCGGCGAAAGCGGTCGCCAAACGCTTCGGCCTCGACCGCCATGATGTCTACGCCCGCGCGCTCGCGCTCAAGGAACAGGCTTGAACCGCGCCGCCGCCGAAGCGCGCGGTCGCAACGCCGAGCGCCGCGCCGCATGGTGGCTGCGCCTCCACGGCTGGCGCATCGTCGGCGAACGGCTGCGTGTTCCGGTCGGCGAGGTTGATCTGGTCGCGCGGCGCGGGCGCACCCTTGCCTTCATCGAGGTCAAATGGCGCGATCGCGCCGCCGACCTCGATCTTGCGATCGACCAGTACCGCCTGCGCCGCGTTGCCGCGGCGGCGGGAATGCTCGCCCCGCGCTTCGCCCGGCCGAACGATGACATAAGGATCGACGTGATGCTTCTTGCACCGCGGCGCCTGCCACGCCATCTGGTCCACGTCTGGCAACCCTGAGGAAGACATGATGACCCTGCGTGCCGCGGTACAGATGGACCCGATGGACAATATCAACATCGGGGGCGACAGCAGCTTTGCCCTGATGCTCAGTGCGCTCGAACGCGGATATGAGCTTTACCATTATGACGTGCGCGGACTCACCTGGGAGGCCGGGCGGCTGACAACCAGGGCGCACCGCGTGCTCGAGGTCAAACGCGAAGCGGGCGCGCATTACAAGTTCGGCGACGCTGTGTTGCTCGACCTCGGCCGCGACGTCGATGTCGTACTGATGCGGCAGGACCCGCCCTTCGATCTTGGCTATTTGACCGGCACGTGGCTGCTTGAGCGCATCCGGCACGAAACCCTGGTTGTCAACGATCCCGTCTCGGTGCGCAACGCGCCCGAAAAGGTGTTCGTGCTCGACTTTCCCGAATATATGCCGCCGACGATGGTCACGCGCAGCCTCGACGCCGTGAAGGATTTCCAGGCGCGCCACGGCGCCGTCGTGATCAAGCCGCTCCACGGCAATGGCGGCAAGGCGGTGTTCCGTATCGACGCCGACGGCAGCAACCTCGGCGCGCTCGTCGAGCTGTTCGGACAGGTCTGGCCCGAACCCTTCATGGTCCAGCAATTCCTGCCGAGCGTCAGCAAGGGCGACAAGCGCATCGTGCTGGTCGACGGCGAGGTCGCGGGCGCGATCAACCGCAAGCCCGGCGAAGGCGAATTCCGCTCGAACCTCGCGGTCGGCGGCTTCGCCGAGGCCACCGAACTCACGCCGCGCGAGCAGGAAATTTGCGACGTGCTCGGCCCGGCGCTCAAGGAACGCGGGCTCGTCTTCGTCGGGATCGACGTGATCGGCGGCGAATGGCTGACCGAAATCAACGTCACCTCGCCTACCGGCATCGTCGCGATCGACCGCTTCAACAACAGCGATACGGCGGGCATGATCTGGGACGCGATCAAACGACGCATCGGCTGAGGCCGCTGCGCGTTAGCCCATTCATGACCGAATTCATTCTCAACCTGATCCAGAGCTGGGGTTATGCGGGCATTTTCGTCCTCATGTTCGTCGAAAATGTCTTTCCGCCAATCCCGTCCGAAGTCATCATGGGCCTCGGCGGGATCGCCGTCGCGCAGGGCCGCTTCGATTTCTGGACGCTCGTCGCCGTCGCGGTCGCGGGGACGACCGCAGGCAACTGGATCTGGTACGCGATCGGACGCTGGATCGGCTATGAGCGGCTCAAACCCTTTATCGACCGCCATGGCCGCTGGCTGACGCTCGACTGGGCCGAGGTCGAGCGGATGCACAATTTCCTCCTGAAATATGGCCCCGCGATCGTCTTCATCGCGCGCTTCATGCCGGTCGCACGGACGATGGTATCGCTGCCCGCCGGCATGGTGCGGATGAACCAGCTCAAATTCCTGATCTGGACCGCCGCCGGCTCGACGATCTGGATCACCGCGCTCGCCGGCGCGGGCAACTGGTTCGGCAAGCAGTTCGCCGACCT
Source organism: uncultured Sphingopyxis sp. (assembly GCA_966417555.1). GTDB lineage: Bacteria > Pseudomonadota > Alphaproteobacteria > Sphingomonadales > Sphingomonadaceae > Sphingopyxis. The sequence continues at coordinate 11,448 of CBJKNR010000033.1, read as the reverse complement.
CGATGCCGTAGTCGGCCCGCTCGCGCTTGTCGCGATCGGCTCGCTCGTCGTGGTCTATATCTACCGCGCCATCACCTGGAAGCCGAAGACGACAGGCAAATGATCCGACCTGTCGCCACAGCGACGATGGCGGCTTTAGACCGGAAGCTGCCATAAATCCTCCCCGCTTGCGGGGAGGGGGACCGCCGAAGGCGGTGGAGGGGGCGGGCGGCCTGAAGCGACGTTACGTGAGGATGCGAGCCCCCTCCGTCAGCCGCTACGCGGCTGCCACCTCCCCACAAGTGGGGAGGATCTAAGGTCCGCTTCCCACCCCTAAGTCGTCACCGCCCCAAAAAACCGCTGTCCTACATTATCGCGCCGTGCCAGCCTTTCGCTGGCTCTTTGAAATCGTCGGCTTCCGCAAACCGCTCTTAAAGCGACAAAGGAGACATTTTCGACACGCGCATGCGTATCCTTTGTCGCTTTAACGCCTCAAAGGACACAAAATCGCTGCCCTCGTGCGGGGCCTTTGTGGCTTTAAGAGCTGATCGGACCCAAAATCGGCTTTGCTCATGCGCCGGCGCCCCCTTGCCCTCCCCGGCCCGGTGCGCCACGATGGCGCATCAGACAGGGGAGACTTCATGCGTAAATTGGGAATGATCGCGGCAGCGACGCTGGCGCTGCTCGGAACGACGGCGTACGCAAAGACCACCGTCGTTTATGCTGGCCGGGTCATTACCGACGCGAGCAAGCCTGCCGAAGGCCCCTCGACCGTAACCATCACCGACGACCGCATCACCTCGATCACACCTGGCCGCGGCGAAGCGCCGGCCGACGCCGAAATCGTCGACCTCGGCGACAAGACCGTGCTTCCCGGCCTCATCGACCTCCACGTCCACCTGACCGGCGACCCCGGCGACGATTATCGCGCCGCGGCGGTCGACCCCGACGAATGGGGCGTCGTGGTCGGCGCAAAAAATGCCGCGATCACCCTGCGCGCAGGCTTTACAACCGTCCGTGAGGCGGGATCGGCGCAATATACCGCCTATGCGCTCCGCCGCGGTACCGCGAACGGCTTCATCGAGGGGCCGCGCATCGTCGCCGCCGGCCCGGCGCTGTCGATCATCGGCGGACACGGCGACGTCACCGGCTTCCGCGAGGATGTCCACGACGTGCTCGATCAGGGCTATACCTGCACCGGCGCGCTCGAATGCGCCGAAAAGGTCCGCAAGGCTTCGCGCGCGGGCGCCGACGTCATCAAGATTACCGCGACGGGCGGCGTGCTGTCGCAGCAGGCGCGCGGGCTCGAAGGCCATTTCACCAGCGCCGAACTGCAGAGCATCGCCGACACCGCCCATTCGCTGGGTCTGAAGGTCATGGCGCACGCGCATGGCGCGGGCGGGATCACCGCCTCGGCCGCGGCAGGGATCGACAGCATCGAACATGGCACTTTCGCCGACGATGCGACGCTGAAGGTGATGAAGGCCAAGGGCACCTATCTCGTCCCCACTTTGATGGCGTTCGAGGGAATAAGAGCGCGGCTCGGCAAGGGCATCTACACTCCGACGGTCGAGGAGAAGGTGCGCATGACGCTGAACGACGTCGGCAAGGCGGTAACGCGCGCCAGGGCGCTCGGCGTGCCGGTCGCTTTCGGCACCGACGCCGGCGTGTTCGAACATGGCCGCAACGGGCAGGAGTTCGCGCTGCTCGTCAAACATGGGCTCACCCCGCGCGAGGCGCTGGCGAGCGCGACGACGGTCGCGGCGAAACTTCTTTCACTCGAAAACGAGATCGGCCGCATCGCGCCCGGCATGTCGGCCGACATGATCGCGGTCAGCGGCGATCCCCTCAGCAATGTGACCGCGCTCGAAAAGGTCGACTGGGTGATGGTGCGCGGCCGGATTGCCGGCTGAGCGAAGCGCGTCAGGCGGCGCGGCGGACGCGCGCCCGTGCGGAACTCGCGACCTTCGAACCGATCAGCGCGTCGAGGTCGATGACGGTGGCGAACTGGACGCCGACACGGTTGCCCGCCGACCAGCGCGCTTCGGCGGAAACTGCCTGTTCGGCGCCGAATTCGAGGGTCAGCTGGGTGCCCACCGGGACATTCCATAGCCCCTCGATCAGCGCCCCGCGCGACGACATGTTGCGAATGATGGCCTCGTACCGATAGCCGCCGCTGTCGATCTGGATCGTGCGGAAGGTCGTCAGCCGCGGTTCGCGCGCGCTCTTGTAACCCTTGGCCTCGACGTGCCCCCCGCCGTCGCGAAGCAGCGCCAGCACTTCGACCAGATCCATCGGCTTGCCGTAAATATAGCCCTGGACATGGCTGCACCCGAGCCCGCGAATGAGCGCGAGGTCGTCGTGCGTCTCCACCCCCTCGGCTGTCGTTTCCATATCGAGCGCCGTCGCGAGCCCGACGATCGACGAAATGATCGCCGCATTCATGCTGCTCGGATCGCCGGCGCCCAGCACGAAACTCTGGTCGATCTTGATCTTGTCGAACGGCGCCTTCTTCAGATAGCCGAGCGCCGAATATCCGGTGCCGAAATCGTCGAGAGCGAGCCGCACGCCGGTGCGCTTCAGCTTCTGGAACATCGCCAGATTTTCGGGGCTTTCGTCGAGGAAGACGCCTTCGGTGATCTCAAGCTCCAGCTGCTCGGGACGAATACCCGCGGCCGAAATCGCGCTCACGATCGTCGCGGGCAGCTTTTCGTTGGCGAACTGACGCGGCGAAACATTGACCGCTATCCGATACCCCGGTCCCAGATGCGCGATCGCGGCGCAGGCCGACCGGATGATCCATTCGCCGATCGGAACGATCAGGTTCGATTCCTCGGCGACGGGGATGAATTTCGACGGGCTGATCAGGCCTTCGGACGCATGGTGCCAGCGAATCAGCGCCTCGAACCCCGAAATCCGCTCGCTGCCGACATCGACGATCGGCTGGTACAGAAGTTTGAATTCATCCTTTGCCAGCGCATCGCGCAATGCATCCTCGATGGCCTTCCGCTCGCTTGCCTGGTTGTGCATCGCGTCGGCATAGAAGCGATAGACGCCGCGGCCGGCATCCTTCGCGGCATAGAGCGCGAGATCGGCGTTGCGCACCAGCGCCGATGCGCTGACCTCCTGCCCGTCCGACACCGCGATCCCGATCGATGAACCGATGCGTACCTGCTCGCCCTCGATCGCAAAGGGCCTCGCCAGGCTCAGGATGATCGCATTGGCGATGCCTGCGAGCTTTTCCGGCTGGCTTATCTGCGGAACGACGATCTGGAACTCGTCGCCGCCGAGCCGCCCGACCTGTCCCTTGTCGCCTATGATCTGCGTCAGGCGTCCCGCGACCTGCTGCAGCAGCTGGTCGCCCACGGGATGCCCCAGCGTGTCGTTGACCGCCTTGAACCGGTCGAGATCCATCAGCAACAAGGCGCAGGGCTGCGGAAGCCCGCTATGGCTTTTGAGCGCCCGTTCGAGCAGGTCGGTGATATGGCGCCGGTTGGCGAGCCCCGTCAGCGTATCGTAACGCGCGAGCTGGTTGATTTCGCGTTCCGACCTTTTTTTGTCGGTCAGGTCGGTGCCGCTGCCGCGAAACCCCTGAAAATTGCCGAACTCATTGCTGATCGGCTGGCCCGAAATCGACCACCAGCGCTCCTCCCCCGGCACCGCGGCCTGCACCGTCAGTTCCTTGAACGGCGTGCGCGACGACAGGCTGAATCCCAGCGTGCGTTCCTCATTTTCGTCCCGGCCGACCCGTTTGCGGATGATGTCGGTAAAGGGATGGCCGAGCAGATGCGCGAGCGGCCGTTCGAGGCGCGCCGCGACGGTGGGCGAGATATAGACGAGCCGCCCGTCGCGGTCGGTTTCCCAGAACCAGCCGCGCCCCGCGCGCTCGAAATCGCGGACCAGGCCCAGCGCACGCTGCTGGTCGCCGATCGCCAGTCGCGCAGCGCGCGTCGCACGCCGCTGATGGCGGACATCTTCGCGCATCATCACGATGAGCAGGCCAAGGAACAGAAAACCGGCAACGCCGAACGGCCATGAGGCGACGCCGAGTGCACCGCCCAGCACGGTGGCCCCGGCAAAGGTGAAGAAGGCGGGCCGTACGATCGCGACCGCCGACGCCGAGACCAGCAGCGACCCGACATGGATTGCCGCGAAAGCATCGAAATAGCTGCCGTCGTCGGGGGTCGCGATCGCGGCGAACATCGCCGCTGCGTTGAGCAGCGTGCCGAGCGCGATCAGCGCCATGCACAGCATCGCCATCGATCGCACGCGCTGATGCGCGATCGGCCGTGACCGCCGCATCGCCTGCCCGATTACCGTGAGCGCGATGTCACACGGCAGGCCCGCCGCCATCACCAGCCAGTGCGACGGGTGATCGAGGAAGCCGGCAACGCCCGGCAGGAAGGCAAAGCTGAGGAAAGCGAGAACGCGCCCGATCAGCACATAGTGCCACAGTTTCGCGACGCGCATGATGCCGGTCACGAATTCCGGCGAATCGAATGGCGATTCGCCCGCCGGCAAATCGCCCGCTCCCGGCCGGATGATGGTGCGTCGAACCCCCAATTTCCCGATCTTCCCCGCTTCTCTGGTCGCGGCTTTCAGTGGCCAAAAAGAGGTTTCCAAATCCTTACCGCGGCGCCCCGGTTTCCGCCGATATTGTGCCAAAACGGACGGGGTTACGTTTCGGTTCGCAACTTGTTATAAATCGATCATGCCTGCTGTCCGCCTGTTCCCGCCCGACCGGTTTTTCGACCGCGCCCAATGGTCGGCGATCACGCGCGCCTCGTCGTGGCACGGCATCTGGCTGGTGGCGCACGCGTGGATGGTCAGCATCGCGCTCGTCGGCCTTGCCGCTTGGTCGGGGAACCCGCTCGCCTGGCTGCTGGCGGTCGTCTTCGTCGGCGGGCGACAACTCGGCCTCGCGATCCTGATGCACGACGCGGCGCATGGCGCGCTCCATCCGAACCGCAAGATCAACAATTTCCTCGGCCAATGGCTGACCGGTGCCGCTGTCGGGTCGGACCTCATCGCCTACCGCACATATCACCTCCAGCATCATAAATTCACGCAGCAGCCCGAAGACCCCGATCTGTCGCTGTCGAAACCCTTCCCCACCACGCGCGCAAGCCTCTGGCGCAAGGTTGTACGCGACCTGACCGGGCAGACCTTCTTCAAGCAGCGGATGGCGCAATTCGGCTTCGCCCTGGTCGGTCTGAAGGCGATGCTGCGCGGCGAACAGGGAGCGAAAGGCGGGGCGAGCACCAAGGCCGGAACGCCGTTCAACAAGCAGTCCGACGACGGCATGACGTCACCGACGATCGACGTCGCGGGCGCGATGGCGGTGACCCGCGCGGTCGGCCGGTTCCTGATCGTCCAGGCAGTGCTGCTCGCCCTGTCGCTCGCGCTCTACGGCTGGACCCCTTGGCTGCTCTGGCTCGCGGGCCTCGCGACGACATTCCAGCTGTACCTGCGCATCCGCAATATCGCCGAGCATGCCTGCACGACGACGGGCAGCGAGGATCCTTTCACCCACGCCCGCACGACCCGCGCGGGCTGGCTCGCGCGCGCGACGGTCGCTCCATATTGGGTGAATTATCACGCCGAGCATCACCTGTTCATGGGAGTGCCCTGCTATCGCCTGCCGCAGGTTCACGCCGCGCTCGGCCGGGCGGGCAAGCACGACATGATGACGATCGCGCCGAATTATACCGCCGTGCTGCGGCAGGTCACGGCAGCCGGCTGATCAGCCTTCCTGCACAAAGCGCGACCCCGCGCGATCCTTGACCGTCTTTTCGGGGTCGAAGATCATCCCGTTCATCGCGACATAGATGCCGGGCGGCAGCGTCTGTACCGCCGCGAGCGCGAAGCCGACATTGAACTCGGCGTCGCTCGCGCGCACAGAGGCCGGCTGCATCGCCCCCGTCATCACGATCGTCTTGCCCGCGATCCCGGCCAATACCCGGCCGGTCACGACCATCGTGTCGGTCCCGTGCGTCACGAGGATGCGCGACGCATCGCTCGCTGCGACCGCGGCGCGGATCGCCTCGCGGTCGGCCTCGTCCAGCTCGAGGCTGTCCTTGCGCATCAACTGCGTGACGCGATGCGGGACGTGCACATTATTCTCGCGCAGCATGTCGGGGATCGCCGCGGGGCCGATCTGGAACTCCGAAAGCGCGTCGAAATAGACCTTGTCGATCGTCCCGCCGGTCGTGAAAATATCGATCATCCCGGTCACGCGCATTCGTCCTGCACCGGCGACGCCGGGGTACCGTCGGGGGCGGCAAATGGGCGCTTGAAGGTGAAGGCCTCGGCGGTCGGACCGCTTTCCTCGATCATCGCCATCCGCGCCATGCCTTCGGCGACCGTCGGGCGATGCCCCGCCGGAACCCACCACAGCGCCTGATAGACCGCCATATGATCGAACCATTCCTTGCGGCGCTTCATCACCGTCAGATGATCGGGCGTGCGATAGACATATGCCGCGAGCGCGTCGATGTCGCGCCACACCGACATGTTCGCGATCAGGTGCGGGTCGTCGGTGACGGCCACGTCGGTTGCATTATTGCCCTCGCCGGTCAGCCGCCAGACAAAACCGTCGGCCGCCTCGGCGACCGCGTTCACATGGTCGAGCGCGTCCATGAAATCGCGGTTGGCGACATGGTCGGGCGGCAGGCGAAAGCGGCCGATGTTGATTTGGGCAAGTTCATAGGCTGCCATCTGGGTCTCCTCAGGCGAGCGCTTCTGCGATCAACCGCCGCGTGTTGTCGATCCCGAACAGCGCGATGAAGCTGCCCATGCGCGGCCCGGCGCTCGATCCGAGCAACGTTTCGTAGAGCGCCTTGAACCAGTCGCGCAGATTCTCGAACCCGTACGCCTCATTCTTGCCGATCTCATACACGATATTCTGGATGTCGTCGGCCGAGGCATCGGCGGGCAGCGCCGCGAGCTTGTCGTCGAGCTCCTTGAGCGCCGCACCCTCGCCGCCCTGCGGCTTGCGGCGCTTCAGCGTCGGTGCGACATAATCGCGGTTATACGCCATCGCATTGTCGATCAGCCCGTCGAGCTCGGGATAGGTCGCCGCGTCGGCACCCTCGACATATTGACCAAGGTAGCGCCAGATCTGTTCCTTCGACGCATCGGCGCCCATCACCCCGACGAGATTGAGCAGCAGCCCGAAGGTCACCGGCAATTCGGCGCTCGGCACATCCTGACCGCGCGCGACATGGACATGATGCACAGGGTTGCCGAGCTTCTTGTCGCCGTCCTGCGCCGGATAATTGCCCCGCATCTGCAGATATTCGTCGACCGCCTTCGGCACGACGCCGATGTGGAGCTGCTTCGCCGCCTTGGGCTCGCGAAAGGCGAAAAAGGCGAGGCTTTCCTCGCTGCCATAGCTCAGCCATTCCTCGATCGACAGGCCATTGCCCTTCGACTTCGAAATCTTCTCGCCCTTCTCGTCGAGGAACATCTCGTAGATCAGCCCCTCGGGCTTGCGCCCGCCGAGCGCCCTTGCGATCTTTCCCGACTGGACGCCGCTGTCGGTCAGGTCCTTGCCGTACATTTCATAGTCGACGCCCAGAGCGACCCAGCGCATCGCCCAGTCGACCTTCCACTGCAGCTTTGCACCGCCGCCGAGAATGTTGTGCGTGATCGTTTCGCCCTCATCCTCGAACGAGACGAGGCCGGCATCGGCATCGACGACGGTCACCGGCACCTGCAATACGATACCCGACTTCGGGCTGACCGGCAGGATCGGCGAATAGGTCGCCGCCCGTTCGGCGCGCAGCGTCGGCAGCATGATGTCCAGAATGTCCTGATTGTGGCGCAGGACATTCTTCAGCGCCTCGTCGAACGCGCCCGCCTTGTAACGCTCGGTCGAGCTGACGAACTCATATTCGAAGCCGAAACGATCGAGAAATTCGCGCAGCATCGCATTGTTATGATGCGCAAAACTTTCATACTTGCCGAACGGGTCGGGGATCGCGGTGAGCGGCTTGCCCAGATATTCGCGCAGCATTTCCTGCTGCGGGACATTGTCGGGAACCTTGCGGAGGCCGTCCATATCGTCGCTGAACGCGATCAGCCGCGTTGCCGCACCGCCCCCCGATTCATTGGCGGTGAGCGCCTCATAGGCGCGGCGGACCATCGTCGTGCGCAGCACTTCGTTGAAGGTACCGATGTGCGGCAGGCCCGAGGGACCATAGCCCGTCTCGAAGATCACTGCCTCACCGCCGGGCTTGCCGTCCGGATAGCGTTTGACCAGCTTGCGCGCTTCCTCGAACGGCCAGGCCTTGGACGTTTGCGCGGGCTCGCGCAGCGAAGGATGAAGGTGCAGGTCAGTCATGCCGCGCCCATAGCGGCAAGAAACGAGGATGGGAAGAAGCGCAGAAAACTGCGCAACTTCATTCGCGATTCGCCTTGCCCGATCAACCGCGCTTGTTTCATCACCCCGGACCCTTCGACAGGCTCGATCCGGGGTCCAGCAATGGCGGGCGCCCTCATCGATTCCAGATCAAGTACGGGATGACGACGAAGGGCAGCAACCGTTCTTGCCGAAATGGCGGAAAACTGCCGAACTTTACTCTGAAATCGCGTTCGGGCAGCCGGCTCGGCGCGCGTTAATGCGACAAAGGACACCGATGCGCGCGCCTGCTTTGTCTCTTTTTTCGCTTTAGCTTGAATGGCAATGATCGATGGCATCGGCAGTATGAAGCATGCCGGTGCAATGTAGGAAAGCCGTCGTTCGGCCGCCGATGCCGCCTCGCCCCGATTCAGCGCCGCGGCTGCGTCGCCGGCATGAAGCTGCTCCGGCGCAGCAAGGCGGCCGACACGAGCGACACGATCAGCGCGACCGGCAAAATCTCGGTCAGCGTCAGCGCCATGCGGAACAGCGGATTTTTATATTGTTCGGCCATGGCGCCCATCTCCGCCGAATATTTGGCGATCTCGGCAGCGGGCTTGCCCGCCGCACGCATCTCCTCGACGCTCCTGGCGATATAGTCGGCCATGAAGGTTCCGCCGGTCCGCCACATATAAAGCTCCCAGCCGAGGATGTAGAAGATCGATGCAACCAGCCCGATGCCCAGGCCGACGCCCAGCGCTTTCCAGAAGGTGATAACCCCGCCCAGATTGACGTCGCGATAGCGTTTGACGCCGACAAAGACGAAGACCAGCGCGACCAGCATCGACAGATAGCCGGCGACCATGCCCAGCGCGCCATGATCGGCGACGAAGGTGATGCTGATGAACATGCCGATGATGACGATGACGCCCGCGATGGCGCCGTAGATTGCAATGATCCTGCCCATGATCCGGTCTCCCCAAATGATGAAATGCCATGCGAGGTTCGTCGGAACAACGGCCGAAATCTATCGCCCAAACGGGTGATTGGGCGGATATGGTCCGAATTTACGGCAGGATATCGAGCGTCCGCGCCTTTTGGATGGCCTGCGTCCGGCTGGCGACCGCCAGCTTTTCATAGAGGCGCGCGACATGCGTCTTCACCGTGTTCGGCGAGATGTCGAGCTGGCGCGCGATGACCTTGTTCGCGTGCCCGGCCGCCAGCATTTCGAGCACTTCGTATTCGCGTGCGCTGAGGCCAAGCGCCGCGATCGCCGCGTCGTTGCGCGCAAAGGCCTGACGCGGCCGCGCGGTCAGCCGGTTGCCGACCCAGATGCCGAGTGCAACGCAGACAAGCGCGATGCAGACGATATGAAATTCGGTCGACCAGCGATGGACGACATGCTTGTAGTTCAGCCACTCAAGCAGGAACGCCGCGGCTGCGAGGGCGATGCCATAAAGGATGACCGGGCGGATCATGGCCCACATAGACCATCGTCGGCTGTCGCTTGCAACTTGTCCCGGCGCGACCCAACATCATTACCGGAAAATTTACCATGCTGGCGTAGCGTCCCGTTCATGGACAATTTTCGCACTCCCGCAGCCCGCAGCCACAAGCGCGCGCCGGTTTCGATCGACGTCACCGTCAACGGCGTGCTCAATTTCGTCGAGGGGCGGATCACCGACCTGTCCGAGGGCGGCGCGCGCATCGACGGCGCGAGCATGCCGGCGCGTTCGCGCTGCGAAATCCATTATGGCGGCGGGGTCACCTACGCCGTCGTGATGTGGTCCGAGCACGACCGCATGGGCGTGCGTTTCCCTTATGAATTGATCCACGGGCCGCTTTACAATGCTCTCAAGCGCGCGCGGGCGGCCTCGATGATCGATCCCGCGCATATTTTCCATGCGAACCGGCCCGCCGGCTTCGGACGGCGCGGCCTGAGCTAGGGATCAAAAGGGCGCGATCGCCACGTCTTCGCGTTCATTGTCCCAGATCATCGCCATGATCCGCCAGCCGCGATCGGGGTCCCTGAACAGCTGGATCGAATTGATTCCCCGCCGCTCGGGTTCGGCATCGCCCAGCGACGCGCGCGCTTCATAGGCGCTCCAGACATGGGCGATATTGCCCAGCACGTCGATCCGCCGCCCGATCTCGATCTCGAAAAAGTCATTTTCCGCAAAGAAGGGCGTCGTGTCGCAGGCGTAGTCGTCCAGACCCATGCTCCGGAAAGTCGCGCGTCCTTCAGCGTCGACCCACGTCCGGATCTGCCGCGCATCGGAGTGAAAGCAGTTCGCCTGCCGCGACCAGTCGCGCGGGCCCTTGGGTCCCGAGATCATCGCATACATCTCATCGATTACCGCGCCGATTGCCGCCTCTTCATCCATCCCTCACACCCCTTTCACCTTGTTCGACCAAGCCAACCCGCATTTCCCCCACACCGCAAGCAGAAAGCAAAATCCGCCCCGCGCGCCTTGCCGCGTTCGCCTTTTGTCCCTAGCGTGGAGCCATGGCTCCCGACCCGCTTTCCCTGCCCGCGATCCATGCGAGCCATATCGGCATCTGGATCGCCGATACGCACGGCCGCGTCCAGCGCGTCGGGCGCGGCGAGGCGATGGCGGCGGTCGCGGCAACGCCGCATCTGCTGCTGAACGCGACGCTAACGGGGGACCGGCTGGGTTATCCCGAGCTGTCCGGCCTCGACCTGCTCGAACTCTTCGCCTTCCTCTATCCGGCGCGCTTTGCGGTACCGACCCCGGCGGGTATCGCCGCGGCCGTCGGCCTGACGCCGCCCAAGGCCGAGGAAGACATCGCCGCCTTCCTGCCCCAGGCCGCGGCGGCGATGCTCGCCAGCCTGAACGATCCCGACTGGCCCGAACGCGAGGGCGCGTGGCACGGCGTCGAGGCGCTGTCGCGCCAGCGCTGGTCGTGGGCGCCGCTCGTCCAGCCGCGCCTCGCCCGCCCCGACGCCAGCGAACGCTGGCTGTTCGCGCGCCTGCCCGAATGGGAGGAAGGGCCACCGCGCGGGATGCCGCGACAGGTGACGATCGACGAGAACGATGTCGCCGCGCGGCTCGACCGGCTGACCGGCGACGGCGCCGAGCGCCGCCCGGGGCAGCAGGATTATGCGC
>CBJKNR010000032.1:0-15717 GCA_966417555.1 uncultured Sphingopyxis sp. | reverse complement strand
TGAAGAAGCCGGGACGGCGGAACACCTCGCCGACCATCTCGCCGAAGCTGACGCCGCTTTGCTCACGTATCGGCGGGGGGAAGGTCGTCGTCGCGGCGATGATCACGGTCGCGGCAGCGGGGATCATCACCAGCGCCATGATGCCCTGCCAGGACAAGGCGGCCGAAAGGAAGAAGCCGGCGAGCCCGCCGACGATGATGCCGCCGGGGAACCAGGCGTGCAGCACATTGAGCCGGTGGGTCGTGTCCTCGGGGTAGAGCTGCGCGGTCAGCGGATTGATCGCCGCCTCGGTCAGCCCCCAGCCGATGCCGCTGAGCAACATGCCCGCCCATACGATCCAATAGACGGAGATGCCGGTGGCGACATAGCCCGCGGTGACGATCATCAACGGGCCGAGGATGAAGCACAGCCCGGCTCCGGCCAGACACCATTTCATGCCGATCTGGTCGAGCAGCGCGCTCGCGACGAACAGCGTGATCGCGAAGCTGAGGAAGGCGGCGCCGAGTGCAGCGGCGACGAGCTCGCCCGCCTGCAGCGGGGCGATCGGGTCGATCCATTCGGCCTTGAGCCCGCTCGCGATCGCGCCGCGGATCGCGAGGCTTGCGGCTGCCGTGAACAGCGCGAGGACGCCCAGCCAGAATAATCGGCCCTTGTGCAATGTCGTCATCCCTGCGTCCCCTTGATTATTATCCTTTGGTTCGCCCGCTGGGTCGTCAGCCCAGCCCCAGCATCGCGCGATTGAGCGCCGGGTCGCTGCCGCCCGCGAAATCGTCGAATGCCCTGTCGGCCTTGCGGATCATGTGCGCGGCGATGAACGGCGCGCCTTCGCGCGCGCCATCCTCCGGATTCTTCAGGCAGCATTCCCATTCGAGCACGGCCCAGCCGGCGTAGCCATATTGTGTCAGGCGCGAGAAGATGCCGCCGAAATCCACCTGGCCGTCACCCAGCGAGCGGAAACGGCCGGGACTGTCGACCCAGTCCTGATAACCGCCATAGACTCCCGACCGCCCGGTCGGGTTGAGTTCGGCGTCCTTGACGTGGAACATGCGGATTCGCTCGTGATAAATGTCGATGAAGGCGAGATAGTCGAGCGCCTGCAGCACATAATGGCTGGGATCGTAGAGGATGTTGGCGCGCGGGTGATCGCCCACGCCGGCGAGGAAGCGTTCGAAGGTCACGCCGTCGTGGAGGTCCTCGCCGGGATGGATTTCATAGGCAAGGTCGACGCCCTGCTCGTCGAAAACATCGAGGATCGGCCGCCAGCGCTTTGCGAGTTCGGTGAACGCCTCCTCGATCAGCCCCGTGGGGCGCTGCGGCCAAGGATAGACATAGGGCCAGGCGAGCGCGCCCGAAAAGGTGGCATGCGCATCGAGGCCGAGCCGCCGGCTCGCCTTCGCGGCAAGGCGGAGCTGCTCGACCGCCCATTTCTGCCGCTCGGCCGGCTTGCCCCGCAACGCACGGGGGGCGAACGCATCGAACTGGGCGTCATAGGCGGGATGCACCGCGACCAGCTGGCCCTGCAGATGCGTCGACAGCTCGGTGATCTCGACCCCCGCCTCGCGGCAGGTTCCGGCAAGCTCGTCGCAATAATCCTGGCTCTCGGCGGCCTGCGCGAGATCGATGCAGCGGCTGTCCCATGTCGGAATCTGGATGCCGGCATAGCCCGCCTCTGCCATCCAGCGGGCTGCCGAGGGCAAAGTGTCGAACGGCGCCGCGTCGCCCATGAACTGCGCGAGGAAGATAGCCGGACCCTTCATGCGGATATCCTTCCGGTCATTTGGAAGTCTCGGTCTTGAGCCAGGCGATCAGTGCCGCGCGGCGCGCAGGATCGGCCACTTTGACGACCATGCGCGTGCCGGGCACCTTCCTGGTCGGCGCGGCGAGATATTCGTCGAGCGATTTTTCGTCCCAGCGAATTTTCGAGGTTTTGAGCGCGGGGCTGTAGGTAAACCCGGCGACCGTGCCGGCCTGACGGCCGAACAGGCCGCGAAGATTGGGGCCCATCACGCTTTTGCCGCCGGCTTCGAGCGTATGGCAGGCCTTGCATGCAGCAAAGGCCTGTGCGCCCGCCCCCTGAGCCGGGCCGGCGTGCGCTGCGGGCGACGGCGTGATCATTGCGCCCGTCAATATTGCACCTGCCAGCGGCAGTACGAACAGAAATTTCATTTTCCTCTCCCGTCTGGCAACAGCCGGTCGGATGATGTAACCGTTTGAAAGTGAATAATGCAAACAATTTTATGAATTCTGGCAGAGGGAATGCGATGAACGGTCGGTCGAAAATTCGCTATGGAATGGTCGGCGGCGGCGAGGGCGCCTTCATCGGCGCGGTGCATCGTATGGCCGCCGCGCTCGATAGCGAATATGAATTGGTATGCGGTGCGTTCAGCAGCGACGCCGGGCGCAACGAGCGGAGCGCCGATGCGCTCGGGATCGATCCCGCGCGCGCTTATGCGACGCTCGACGCGCTTCTCGCCGGCGAAGCGGCGCTGCCCGCGGATCGGCGGATGGAAGTGCTCGCGATCGTCACCCCGAATCATCTGCACGCCCCGATGGCGATCGCGGCGCTCGACGCGGGCTTTCACGTCCTGTCCGAAAAGCCGATGGCACTTGACCTTGCCGAGGCGCAGGCGATTGCCGCGGCGGTCGCGCGCAGCGGCAAGCTGTACGGCCTCACTTTCACCTATAGCGGCTATCCGCTGGTCGAAGAGGCGCGCGTCCGCGTCGCGCGCGGCGATTTCGGCAAGATCCGGCTGGTGCAGGTCGAATATTCGCAAGGCTGGCTGAGCCGGGCGATCGATGCGGGCGGCAACAAGCAGGCCGAATGGCGCACCGATCCCGCGCGGGCAGGGCTGGGCGGCTGTCTGGGCGATATCGGGACCCACGCTTTCCAGCTGGCCGAGCATGTCTCCGGGCTGGCGGTCGAAGCGCTCAGCGCGGACCTGACGACGCATGTTCCGGGCCGCCGTCTCGACGACGATGTCGCGGTGTTGCTGCGTCTCGAGGGCGGGGCGCGCGGGGTGCTGAAGGCCAGCCAGATCGCCGCGGGCGATGAAAACGGCCTGCGCCTGCGCGTCCATGGCGAGGAAGGCGGCCTCGAATGGTCGCAGATGGAGCCGAACAGTTTGACGCTGCGCTGGCTCGATCGGCCGACCGAAGTGATCCGCGCCGGCGGTCCCGGTCTCGATCCGTCGGCGATGGCACTGCTGCGGACCCCGGCGGGGCACCCGGAGGGCTATGTCGAAGCGTTCGCCAACCTCTATCGCAACTTCGGCGGCTCCCTTCGTGCGGGTGCCTCGACCCCGCCGCCGCCCGGTGCGGCCAGCTGGTTCCCCGGTATTCGCGATGGCCTGCGGACGATGGCCTTTGTCGAGGCGGTGGTCGAAAACAACGCGGGCGAAGCGAAATGGACATCGCTCGCGACCTGACGAACCTTGTTCCAGCGGGTCGTTGCTGACAGCGATGGCCGCCTGCGCGTCCGGATTCCACCGTCCGCATTGGCTCCGCCGTCGTTTCCCGAGGGCGCGCTATTCGCCACATGGGTGAACAGTGTAGTTACAATGGCGCGCTTTATCGCCATGGAGGGACCGTTATCGTCCCGCTCCGTAATCGGGCCAAGCAGGAAGAAGCCCGGTATCGGCGGCCACAAGAGCCGCTGCTGGAGAGGGAGGACTTATGGCATTCCGCAAAACTGCCCTTTGGGCGGTCATGGCCGCGACGGCGCTCAATTCATCGGTCGTGATGGCGCAGGAGGCGTCCGAGAGCGAAGCGGCGGACAGCGCCGCGCCCGCCGAGGGCGATATCGTCGTCACAGCGCAGCGGCGCGAGGAGCGGCTGGTCGACGTGCCGATCTCGGTCTCCGCGGTCAGCAGCGCCGCGATCGACCGCGCGCAGGTCCGCAACGTGTCCGACATCGCGACGGTCGTCCCGAACATCCAGATCAACGAAACGATCGGCAACAGCTTCGGCCCGCTGATCACGATCCGCGGCCTGTCGCCGTCGGCCGATACCAGCCTCGCCCGCGACCAGCCGGTGGGTCTCTATATCGACGGCGTGCCGATCGGAAAGTCGACCGGAGCCGCCTTCGACACCGTCGACCTCGAACGCGTCGAGGTGCTGCGCGGGCCGCAGGGCACGCTTTACGGGAAGAACACGATCGGCGGCGCGGTCAACCTGATCACGCGCAAGCCGAGCGGCGAGTTCGGCGGGCAGTATCTGGCGGGTGCCGGAAGCTGGGGCCAGTTCAACCAGCGGATTTCGGTCGACCTGCCCGAAGTCGCGGGATTCAGCGCCAAGGTCGGCGTCATCACCAAGCTCGACGGCGGCTATTACCGCAACTCGCTGCGCAGGAAGAATTTCGGCGAGGAGGAATTGTGGGCGGCGCGCGCCGATCTTTTGTGGCGCCCGTCGGGCAGCTTCAGCGCGCTCTACAGCTACGATATTTCGGACAGCAAGGGCACGCCGAACCAGCTCGCCGCGACCGCGGTCACCGGATCGGGCGCGACCGCGTTCGTCAACGCGCTGATGGCGCCCTATGTCGTTTCCGGACGGACGCGCGAGATCGGGGCGCAAAGCGCGATCCGCAGCGATTATCGCACCAACGGCCACGCGCTGACGCTCGAATGGGAGCCGGGGATCGGCGACCTGACGCTGAAGTCGATCACCGCGCGGCGCACCGCCATAACCCGGTCAGCGAGCGATTTCGACGGCAGCCCGCTTGATCTGCTGCGCATCATTCTCGACAATAATTACAAGCAGTTCACGCAGGAATTGCAAGCGATCGGGACTGTCGGCGACTTCAAATACACGCTCGGCGCCTTCTACCTCGACGACGAGTATGACGTCTTCAACCCGCGCTGGAATTTCCAGTTCGGCGGTAACGCCTTCGACATCAGCGAGCGCGGCGGCCGTTCGAAATCCTACGCCGGCTATGGCCAGATTGCGTGGACGCCGCAGATGCTGGACGAGAAGCTGACCGCGTCGGTAGGGCTTCGCTACACGCGCGAATCCAAACATGCCTATGAGCTGCTGCTGTCCAATTCGGCATATCGCACCAATCCGGCGGCGCCGGGTTCGGGCGTGTTCCTGCGCGACGCGAACGGCAATCCGGTGACCCGCAGCGGCGGGCCGGCGGCGGGTGCGCGGCCGGGCGCGGGCGGGATCGGCTATACCGACCTCAGCCCGCTCGAAAATTCGGGGGTCTGGAAACGGTTCAATCCCGAATTCAACATCCTCTATAAATTCCAGCCCGATTTCTCGGTCTATGCGCGCGTCGCGACGGGCTTCAAGAGCGGCGGTATCAACGACACCGCGGCAACGAACACTGCCTTTATGACCGCCTATAACCCCGAAAAGCTGACGTCGTTCGAACTCGGCATGAAATATGCCGGGCTCGGCAACGCGCTCAACCTGAGCGCCGCGGTCTATCATTCGATCTACAAGGATTTTCAGGCCGGCGTGTTCGTCCCGTCGCTCGTGACGACGAACATCATCAACGCGGGCAAGGCGAAATTCACCGGGTTCGAGGTCGAGGGAACGCTGCGCCCGGTCGACGGCTTCACGATCAATTTCGGCGGCGGCTATGTCGATGCGCGCTATACCGACTTCATCCTGCCCGACGGCACCGACGTCACCGACACCTATGTGCTGTCGCGCGTGCCCAAATGGAATTATCAGGTCGGCGCGCTCTATCGCCACGACCTCGGTGGTGCGCGGATCGAGACGAGCCTGAACTACAGCTGGCGCAGCAGCCAGTACTCGTCGATCACCCCCGACCCGCTCGCGAAAATGCCGTCCTACGGACTGCTCGACGGGCGCATCGCGCTCGCCGGGATCGAGCTTGGCGGCGGCACGACCGCCGAACTCGCGCTGTGGGGCAAGAATCTGACCGACAAGGAATATCTGGTCAGCGCGATCAACCTCGGCGTGCTGACGCTCGGCCAGTTCGGCGATCCGCGCAGCTTCGGCGGCGAGTTGCGCATTCGCTTCTGACCGGGGCGGTCCGGTGCCGGCGCTTTCGTCCCCGAATGGGTCGCGATGGGTGCTGCCCTTTCTGGGGACGGTGACCTTCCTGACCGCGATCGGCAATATAGGGCTCGTGTCGGTGATGCCGACGATCGGCCGGATGCTGCGCATTCCCGATTTCCTCGTCGCCGGCATCTTTTCGGTCTCGGCGCTGACCTGGGCGGTCAGCTCGCCCTTCTGGGTGTCGCGGATCGGACGCGCCGGGCCGGCCTTCTATATTCGTGCCGGCCTCGTCGGTTTTGTGCTGTCGATGGGCGGCTGCGCGCTGTCGGTCGAGCTCGGCCTGCTCGCGCTGCTGCCGCCGCTCGCGACGTTCGGCTGCTTTGCCGTGCTGCGGTCCATCTATGGCCTGCTCGGTTCGGCGGCCGCGACCGCGACGCATGCGCTGGTTGCGGCGCGGACCGAGGGGGAACAGCGCACCCACGCGATCGCCGGCCTAGCGGGCGCGCTCAGCCTCGGCACGATCATCGGCCCCGCGATCGCGCCCGCGATGATGATCGACCCGTTGGGGCCGCTCGGGCCGATGCTCGGCTTCGCCTTGCTGGGGATGCTGGCGCTGGCCGGATCGTGGCGGCTGCTTCCAGAGGCGCCGCCTGATGGGGCGGCGGCGTCAACCGATCCCGACGCGCCGTCGCTCATCGACGTGTGGCGGCGCAAGGCGATCGGACGGCACCTCAATTTCGGGCTGCTGCTTTGCTCGGCACAGGCGATCAACCTCTATACGATCGGCTTCGTGATCATCGACCGTATGCCGCCCGGTGTCGCCGCGGCGCAGGCGATGATCGGTGTTGCCATGACGGTGGGCGCGATCGCGGCCTTGATCGCGCAATGGGGGCTCGTGCGGCTCTTGTCGCTCGCGCCGTCGGCCATGATGTGCGCCGGTGCTGGGCTGGCCGCCGCTGGCAATGCGGCCGCAATGCTTGGCGGCGTCCGGGCGGCGGTTATAGGCTTCGCGCTCGCGAGCTTCGGCTACGGGCTGGCAAGACCGGGTTTCAGTGCCGCGGCATCGCTGGCTGGATCGGCGCGGGAGCAGGTGGGTATCGCCTCGGCGATCACGCTCATCGCGGGCGCGTCGATCACGCTGCCGCCTATCCTCGCGTCGATGGCCTATCAGGGATGGTCGCCCGCACCCTTCGCCATCGCGGCGGCGATCTGCGCCGCCTTGCTGCTCGACCATCTGGCCCGGCCCGATCTGACCCGGCCCATTGTCCATGACGAGCGATAGTGCGTTGCCGCGGGGCCGCTTTTTCCCGAGCGCGAAGCGCATAGTGTCGGGTCATGGCAATGCGTCCCGTTCGGTCTGAACGAGGCAGGGCGCGCATGGAAAGAATGAAGCGGAGAGGAAATATGGATCGGTATCTTGTCATTTCGTCGGACGGCCACGTCGGCCTCCCGCCCGAGCGTTATCGCGACTATCTCGAATCGAAATATCACCAGCAGTTCGACGAGACGGTGCAGCTCGAGATCAAGGCGCGCGAGGAGCATGAAAAACGCTTCCTGATCGACGATTTCAACACCAAGTGGCGCGCCCGCGTCGGCGACGGCCTGGAGGGCGCGTGGGACGGCACGATCCGCAACCGCGTGCTCGATCAGGACGGGGTCGCGGCCGAGGTCCTCTTCCCCGACGGCATCACCGAGCGCAATGCGCCGCCGTTCGGCGCCGACATCGGGCTGAAGCCGTCGCCCGCGCGCGCCGAACTGCAATGGGCGGGCGCGCGCGCGCACAACCGCTGGCTCGCCGAATTCTGCCAGGACGATCCGCATCGCCGCATCGGCCTCGCCGTGATCCCGGCGCTCTACGACCTCGACGAAACCGCGAAGGAGATCGAATGGGCGCGCAAGAACGGCCTCAAGGGCGTGTTCTTCCCGGCGCTGACCGAGGGATATGATCTCTACAACCACACCAAATATCACCGCATCTGGGCGATGCTGCAGGACATGAACATGCCGCTGCATTTCCATTCGGGCGCGTCGCCGGGCTATGATACGACGCAGCCCGGCTGGATCGGCACCTATCTCTGCGAATTCGCCTTCTGGATGACGCGGCCACTCTGGTCGATGACCTTCGGCGGGGTGTTCGAGGAATATCCGCAGCTCAAGGTGTGCTTCACCGAGGCGGGCGGCGAATTCTGGTTCCCGTGGGTGATGCAGCTCATGGACATCCGCGCGTCGGCCAAGCACACCAGCGGCAAGCTCGGCGATTATTATGCCAATATGAGCATGAAACCGAGCGAGTATTTCGCGCGCAACGTGTGGGTCGGCTGTTCGGCGCTGCCCGACGAGGAAACGACGCAGGCCTATTACGACATCGGCGTCGACCGCATCCTGTGGGGTACCGACTATCCGCACCCCGAAGGAACTTGGCCGAGCACGCTCGAAAAGATGACGATCAGCCTCGGCGGGCTGCCCGACGACGATATCCAGGCGATGCTCGGGATCAATGCGCTGGACGTTTACGACGTCGATGCCGACGCGCTGTGGAAGGTCGCGGGCGAAATCGGCCCGCGCCGCGAACTGTTCGTCAAGCAGGCGGCGGAATAGCCTGACGCGCCCCTCTCCTGCGGGGAGGGGCCGATAGCCAATTGCATTCGGGCGCCTGCTTGATAGAGCATCCCGGCCTTTTGGGATGGGACGATGTCGAGCTGGCGCGGAATCGAGGAATTTCTGGCGGTTGTCGAGCAAGGCAGTTTCACTGCCGCCGGCGATCATCTGGGGGTTTCCAAATCCTATATCAGCAAGACGGTACATGAACTGGAGGAGCGGCTGGGTGTCCAACTACTCGTCCGCACCACCCGCCGCCTGTCGCTGACCGGCGCGGGCGAAAGCTTCCACCGCGAATGCGCCGAGTTGCAGCTCCGTCTGAGCGAGGTGGAGAAGCAGGTCGGCCGCTACAGTACCGAGCCGGTCGGGCGCTTGCGCGTGGGGCTCAGCGATATCTTCGGGTCGGACTTCATGTCGGCGCTGCTCGCCGAATTCAGCACCGAGCACCCGGGGATCGTGATCGAGCCGATCGCCTATCTCAACGAGAACGAGATCGTGCAGGAACGCTTCGACGTCGTCATCCGATACGGTATCCTGCCCAATTCGAACCTGCGCGCGCGGACCTTCGGCTATCTCTCCTATTGCCTGTGCGCCGCGCCCCAATATGTCGCCGCGCGCGGCTGGCCGGCGACACCGCAGGATTTGATCGAGCACGATTGTCTGACCGATCTCAGCGCAACGATGAATTTCAACGACGAGATCAGCGTCAAGGTGGGTCCGCGCTGGATGAGCAACAGCGGCATCGCGTTGCGTAGCGCGGCGCGCAAGGGCCTCGGCATCGCAAGCCTGCCCGTCAGCATCGTCCGCCAGGACCTCGCGAGCGGCGGGATGCTGGCGCTCGACGCCGAATGGTCCTTCTACGACCGCAAATGCTGGGTCGTCTATTCGCCGGGGATCATGTCGGTCGCGACGCGCGCCTTCATCGACTATCTGGTCCGCCAGTTCTCGCGCGTGAAGGTTCGCCCGTCGATGGCGGCATCGCTCGCGGCGCGATATTAGGGCATGGCCGTGAGCGGAACCTGACTGAATCATTATCGCACGGGAGAGAGCCATGTCGAACGCATTTCCAGCCGTCATTGTGAACCCGTCTGACCAGCCGATCGTTCGATGAAACGATTGCTGACGCAGGTAGCGGGCGCGCTTGCCATCACCCTCGCGGTTCCCGGCTGTGCCACGCCGGCCTTCGCGCAGGACGAAGCGCCAGCCGCGGCGCAACCGCGCGACGGGAGCCGCGATTTCGATTGGGAAATCGGAAGCTGGACGACGCAGCTGCGATATCTTCCGGAGCCGCTGACCGGATCGACGCACTGGGTCGAATATCGCGGCACGAGCGAGGTTCGCGCTATCCTCGGCGGCCGCGCCAATCTCGTCGAGCTTTCGGTCGAAGGGCCATCGGGCAAGATCGAGGGCGTCTCGCTCCGGCTCTATAATCCGAAGGCATGCCAATGGACGCTCAACTTCGCGAACGTGCGGAGCGGACTCCTCGCCTCGCCGGTTACCGGCGCCTTCGACGGCAAGGGCCGGGGAATCTTCTATGGCGTGGACAGCGTCGGTGATCGAACCGTTCTCGTCCGCTTCCTGATCTCGGACGTCGGACCGAACTCCGCGCGCTTTGAACAGGCCTTTTCGGCCGATGGCGGAGCGACCTGGGAAACAAACTGGATCGCGGTGGACAGCCGGCGCTGACGCGCCGACTCTGCCCGGACTTCGCCTGGATGGGGGAGGGCGCGTTCAATCCCTCCATTGTTCGCCACCACGCACAAACTGTGCGCCATTTGGGTCTTACCTCGCGCGGCGCAATCGATACACTCGCCCCATAGAGCCGCCCGGAAAGGACGGCCATCCGGGAGACTGACGTTGTCAAAGGTTGAACGCTTTCCGATGCCCATCCCCTATGGCTGGTTCGGAGTCGGCTATGGCGCCGACCTGAAAGTGGGCGATGTCCGGCCGGTCCATTATTTCGGGCGCGACCTCGTGCTGTTCCGTAACGAGAGCGGCGAGGCGGGGCTGCTCGATGCCTATTGCCCGCATCTCGGCGCGCATATGGGGCATGGCGGGCAGGTCGAGGGCGACAGCCTGCGTTGCCCATTCCATCACTGGGCGTTCCGTCGCGACGGTTTCTGCAGCGCGATCCCCTATGCCAAGGCCTTTCCGCCGCGCGCCAAGCGCGAGCCGCTCGCCAAATCCTATCCGGTCGCTGAAAAGAGCGGTGTCATCTGGGCCTGGTATCATCCCGACGATGCGGCGCCGATGTTCGACGTCATCGACTATCCAGAATTCACCGACCCGGCCTTTGCCGAACCGGTCAAGCGCGAGTGGCGCTTTGCCAGCAACCCGCAGGAAATTGCCGAGAACGGCGTCGATGTCGCGCATTTCGCCTATGTTCACGCGATGGACGCGGTGCCCGAGGGCGAAACCGATTATGACGGCGTGCGGCGGCGTAGCGTCGCGCGCGGCCACCGCACGATCGACCTGCCGACGGGCGAGCGCAAGCAGCTCCCCTATTCGGTCGAGACGGTCCAGAACGGCGCGGGGCAGAAGTTCACGCGGCTGAGCGGGCTCGTCGAGCTGTCGCTGCTCGTCATCGCGACGCCGGTCGAGGCCGACGACGTCGAACTCCGCTTCTGCTTCACCCATCCGAAGGTTGAGCCCGGATCGCCGCAGGAAAAGGCGATCGAGGCGGCGATCGAGAACACCTGCGGCCAGAAGGGCGTCGAGGGCGACATTCCGATCTGGCATAACAAGATCCACCGTGCGCGGCCGTATCTCTGCGACGGCGATGGCCCGATCCTGCGCTTCCGCCGCTATTTCGAGCAATTTTATGCCGACGGGCCCGACGGAAGCCGGCTCGTCGAAGCGGCCGAATAACAACCCATTTTCGTTCCATGCGGATCGATCCGCTCACTGCGTCCGCGGGCGCCATAGGGAGAATTGCGATGTCGAGATTGCGCTATGTTCAGGGTCCCGTCGAAACGCGCGCGCCGGGGATGCTCAAGAATACCGTCTACGGAATCCGCGCGACCTATGAAACCGATCCCGAGGTGATCGCGGCGCTGCTGCCGCAACCGCTGGTGGCAGTCGAACGCCCCGAAATCTGGCTGCAGATGGTCCATGTCGCGATGCATGTGACCGAAACCGATACCGTCGAAATCGGCGCGCTGACCGTCGGGGTCAACTGCACCCACGAGGGCGCGCCCGGCGCCTATTGCTTCCACATGGCGATGGAGGGCGAAACCGTCGTCACCTCGGGCCGCGAGCGCTTCGGCGAGCCGAAGAAGATCGCCGAGACGCATTTCGAGCGCAACGGCGACCATCTGCGCGCCACCTGCTCGCGCCACGGCGTCGCCTATTTCGAGATCGAGGGCACGATCGGCGAGGCGATCGATGCGCCGCTGACGTTCGAGGAGCATCTCTTCTGCTACAAGGGCATGCCGTCGATCGACACGCCGGGCGAGTTCGACGGCGATGTCTTCCTCACCCGCCTCAACTGGCAGCGCAATTACAGCGGCCGCCGCGCGATGACGGGGACGATCACGCTGCGCGAATCGCCCTGGGACCCGCTCGCCGATATTCCCGTCCGCCGTCTGATCGACATGGAATATGTCGAGGGCGGCACCGCGACCGGCGGTACGCTGCTGCGCAAGGTGCCCGGCGAATGGATAGCGCCGCACTGGGTGGGGCGCCACGATGACCCGCGCAACACCGGGCTCGAACTCGGCGCGCGGAAGGCCGCCTGATGCGGGACTTTTCGGGGCGGGTGGCGGTCGTCACCGGCGGGGCGAGCGGGGTCGGCAAATGCCTTTGCGCCGACCTCGCCCGCGCCGGGGCGCATGTTGTGATCGCCGATATCGACCCCGCGCGGCTCGAAGCGGTGCGGGGCGAAATCGACGTGCTGGGCGAGGGCGAGGTTCTCGCCATCGCGTGCGACGTGACCAAAGAGGCGTCGGTGCGCGCGCTCGCCGACCGCGTGTTCGAACGGTTCGGCACCGTGCATCTGCTCTTCAACAACGCCGGCGTCGGCCTCGGCGAGGCGCAGCGCAAGATCTGGACCTTGCCGCTCAGCGACTGGCGCTGGGGGATCGACGTCAATGTGCTCGGCGTCGTCCACGGCATCGCGGCCTTCGTGCCGCGGATGATCGAGGCGGGCGAGGAGGGTGTGGTGATCAACACCAGTTCGACCAACGGCGGGCTGCGCTCGCTTCCCAACACGCCCATCTATGCCGCGACCAAGGCCGCGGTCACCAGCATCTCCGAAGTGCTGCATCAACAGCTTCTGCGCGAGGGCGGCAAGCTGCGCGCCGCGGTTCTGTTCCCCGGTCCGCATACGGTCAATACCGGCATCATGGCGTCGGGCGAGGTGCGGCCGGCCGATTATGTCGAGAACGAAGCGCAAACGAAGGTTGCCTATCGCACGATGGAGGATCTGGTCCGCACCACCGGACTCAAGCTCCAGTTGACCGAGCCCGACGAAGTTTCGGCCTTCGCGCTTGACGGCGTGCGCGCGGGGCGCTTCTGGCTGCTGCCGGAGAGCGGGGAGAATGATGTGCTGATCGCGGCGCGCACCGAACAGATATTGGCGCGGCGGGATCCGCCCCCGGCATGGTGACCGCGGCGGCTTCCGAAGTGCCAGCGGCAGGCGCCGCACCTTCGCGCGGCGTTTATCGCTGGCTTGTCGTCGCGATCCTCTTCGTCGGCTATTGCTTCAGCGCGATCGATGCGCGCGTGCTGACACTGATGGTCGAGCCGATCCAGAAGGATCTCGGGCTCAGCGATTTCGAGATCAGCCTGCTGCAGGGCTTTGCCTTTTCGCTCCTCTACAGCGTCGCGGCGCTCCCGATCGGACGCTTCGTCGACCGCACGAAGCGCCGCGCGACGCTGATCGTCTGGGGCGTGCTCTTCTGGTCGCTGATGACCGCCGCTTGCGGTTTTACCAGCAGTTTCATCGGCCTGTTTTTCGCCCGCGTCGGGGTCGGGGTGGGCGAGGCGACGCTCAGTCCGACGGCCTATTCGCTCATCAGCGATTATTTCGAACGCCGCCGCCGTGCGCTGGCGATCAGCTTTTACGCGATCGGCTATCCGATCGGCGGCGGACTCGCGCTGCTGTTCGGCGGCTGGCTGCTCGGCCATTTCACCGAGGCGGGCGGCTGGACGCTGCCTTTGCTCGGCAGCTTCGCGCCATGGCAGGCGGTGTTCCTCTGCGCCGCGGCGCCGGGGCTGATCATCGCGGCGCTGATGCTCACGATCCGCGAGCCCGCACGGCAGGAGGTCGCGGCCAACCTGTCGGTGAAGAGTAGCCTGCGCGAAGGCTTCGATTATATCGCACAGCGCTGGACACTCTTCGGCTCGCTGATCGGGTCTTTGAGCCTGATCGCGCTGCTCGCGATCGGCACCGCGCTGTGGTTCCCGACCTTCCTCATCCGCAGCTATGGCATGACCCCGGCCGAGGTCGGCCTGTCCTACGGGATGGTGATGCTCGTCTGCGGCACTGTCGGCACGCTGTCGGGCGGCTGGCTTGCGGGGCGGCTGATGCAGAGCGGGCGCGCCGACGCGAATATGCGCGTCGTGCTTATCGCGACGATCCTCAAAGGGCTTCCGCTGATTATCGCGCCGCTGATGCCGAGCGCCTTCCTGTCGCTGACGATGATGGCGATCGGCACGCTGATCGGACAGGCGTCGCAGGGGGTGATGCTGACCGCGATCCAGGATGTCACGCCGAACCAGCTCCGCGGACAGGTCACCGCGATCTCGCTGCTGTGCGTCAACCTGATCGGGACCGGGCTCGGCGCCAGCGTCATCGCCGCGATCACCGATTTCGGTTTCGGCGACCAGGCAGCGCTCGGCTATTC
Source organism: uncultured Sphingopyxis sp. (assembly GCA_966417555.1). GTDB lineage: Bacteria > Pseudomonadota > Alphaproteobacteria > Sphingomonadales > Sphingomonadaceae > Sphingopyxis. The sequence continues at coordinate 1,309 of CBJKNR010000032.1, read as the reverse complement.
GATCGCGATCGCCGGTGCGGTGGTGCTGCCGCTGATCATCGCGCTTTTGCTGGTGGCGCTTCCGCACTATCGGCGGGCGGTCGAGGGCTGACGCGCGCGATCCGGGGCCCAGCCGGGCGCAGCAGGGTCCGGGCGGGCGCGGTCTCGTCCCCTCGACATCGATGAACATATTGCCGCCGCGTGCCGCGCTGCCGAAAATCGGCAAAATCATATGCGATTACTATGCGCTCATGGTTTTCGGTCTCTCGAATTCAAACGCCGGCCTCTCCTAATTCAGCCTCCGCAGACGACTCGTGCCGCGTCCCGTGGCCAGCGCCTTGCCGGAGCAACACCCATGCAGGATCTTCTCTGGATCGGCATCATCCTCGCCCTTCTTGCCGCGAGCCTCGGTTACGCGCGGCTATGCGACGACGCATAAGGATCGATGCCATGACTCTCGACCTCTGGCTCGCGGGCCTCACCGCACTCGGTCTTCTTTTCTACCTCGTCGCCGTGCTCGCGCGGCCCGAACGCTTCTAGGGGGAGGCGCGCCATGACTTTTCAGGGATGGCTCCTGATCGCCGCTTTCGTCGGCATCCTGCTGTTGCTCTGCAAGCCGATGGGCCAGTGCCTCTTCGCGCTTTACGAAGGACGCCGTACGCCCCTCCATCGCGTGCTCGGACCCGTCGAGACCGGCTTCTATCGCCTCTCGGGGATCGACCCGAACGAGGAGCAGGGCTGGCGCCGCTACGCGGTGCATATGCTGATCTTCAACGCGGCGCTGTTAGTCTTCACCTATGCGATCCTGCGCCTTCAGGGCGTGCTGCCGCTCAATCCGCTCGGCTATGACGGGACGAGCGCCGACCTCGCGTTCAACACAGCAGTGAGCTTCACCACCAACACCAACTGGCAGAGCTATGGCGGCGAATCGACGATGTCGAACCTGTCGCAAATGCTGGGGCTGACGATCCACAACTTCCTGTCGTCGGCGACCGGCATCGCACTCGCTTTCGCCTTGTTCCGCGGGTTCGCGCGGCGCGAGACGAAGACGATCGGCAATTTCTGGGCCGATATGACGCGGATCACGCTCTACCTGCTGCTGCCGCTCTGCGTCGCGATCGCGATCTTCTATATCGCGAGCGGCGTCCCGCAGACGCTGGCGGGATCGGTCGATGTGACGACGCTTGAAGGCGCGAAGCAGACGCTCGCGCTCGGCCCCGTCGCGTCGCAGGAGGCGATCCAGATGCTCGGCACCAACGGCGGCGGCTTCTTCAACGTCCACAGCGCGCATCCGTTCGAAAATCCGACCGCGCTCACCAACCTCGTTCAG
>CBJKNR010000031.1:0-15900 GCA_966417555.1 uncultured Sphingopyxis sp. | reverse complement strand
CAAGGAAGCGCCCGCGCGCGCAAGGAAGCGCCCGCGCGCGCAAGGAAGCGATCGCCGAGATGGAAGCCGAAGCTGCGCGCCTTGGCGGCAATGCGGTGATCGGTGTCGACCTGGACTATGAAGTGCTCGGGCAGAACGGCTCGATGCTGATGGTCAGCGCGTCGGGAACCGCGGTGACGCTGGGGTGAGTGCCCACATCCGTCCAGCCGCGTCGGCCGACGCCGCGCGCTGTGCCGAGATTTATGCGCCCTATGTCATCGACAATTGGGTCAGTTTCGAATGCGATCCGCCCGATGCGGCAGAAATGGCGCGCCGGATAGAGGATTTCGGGGCGAGCCATGGCTGGCTGGTCGCGGAGGTCGAAGGCAAAATTGCGGGATATGCCTATGGCTCCCCCCACCGTACACGCGAAGCCTACGCAACCTCGGCAGATGTCACGGTTTATGTCGATCCGGCTTTTGCGCGCGCCGGAATTGGGCGGCAGCTTTATGATGCGCTGTTTCCGATTCTGAAGAATCACAACATCCACGCAATCTTTGCCGGAATTGCCTTGCCGAATGATGCCAGCACCGGTTTGCACGAGGCGATGGGTTTCACGCCGGTCGGAATCTACCGCGAGGTCGGCTGGAAAATGGGCGGCTGGCGCGATGTCGGGTGGTGGCAGCGGTTGCTTTGACATTCGGTCCTGATGTAAGCGCGCCTCCAGTTCCTCCCAGCCGCAAAGAAGAGAGCCATGGCCGGCCATAGTAAATTCAAGAACATCATGCACCGCAAGGGTGCGCAGGATAAAAAGCGCAGCAGCCTCTTTTCGAAGCTCAGCCGCGAAATCACCGTCGCGGCGAAGATGGGCCTGCCCGATCCCGACGCGAACGCCCGCCTGCGCGCCGCGGTCAACGCCGCCAAGGCGCAGTCGATGCCGAAGGACAATATCCAGCGCGCGATCGACAAGGCCGCCGGCAACGACGGCGATAATTACGAGGAAATCCGCTACGAAGGCTATGGCCCAGGCGGCGTGTCGCTGATCGTCGAGGCGCTGACCGACAACCGCAATCGCACCGCGACCAACGTCCGCACCGCGTTCAGCAAGAATGGTGGCAACCTTGGCACCAGCGGCAGCGTCAGCCATGGTTTCGACCGGCTCGGCATGATCAGCTATGGCGCAGGTGCGGGCGACGCCGACACGGTGTTCGAAGCCGCGCTCGACGCAGGCGCCGACGACGTCGAATCATCCGAGGATGGCCACGACATCTGGACCAGCGTCGACAGCCTGCACGAGGTCGCAAAAGCGCTCGAGGGCAAGCTCGGCGAAGCCGAGGGCGTCAAGCTCGCGTGGCGCCCGACGCTGAAGAGCGAGGTCGCCGACGAGGCGGTCGCGCAGACCTTGTTCAAGCTGATCGACACGCTCGACGATGACGACGATGTCCAGACCGTGTGGGGCAATTACGAAATCCCCGACGCGGTGATGGAAAAACTCGGGTGATCGGACGCTTCGCCGCGACCGCGCTGATCGCGGGCCTCGTTGCGGGGGCCGTCCCGACAGCGATGACCGCGCCCGCTGCGGCGGGGCTTTGCAAAGCCGGCGAGGAACCGCTCTATTCGTGCCGTTTCGGAAAGAAGATCGGCAGCGTCTGCGGCGGTGCCGACCGCGTGACCTACCGCTTCGGCAGTGCTGCGAAGACCGAGATGGAAATCGCCAGCAAGCCCGACTGGTCGAATGTCCGTATGGGCTTCGTCACCGGGCAGCAGGGCGGGCATCAAAGTCACATCCGCTTCACACGCGGCGATACGCATTATATCGTGTTCGAAGGCGCGAACGGCCAGGCCACCGTCAACCCCGGCTACAGCTATTCAGGCATCGCGATCGTCGCGGGAGCCGATGGGGGTAAAGCGCTGGGGCGCCTCGATTGCGGCAGCGGCCTCGACGCGTCGGCGATGGCCGGAGCAGTCCGCGACCGGGCGCCGGCGGCGCTGCGCGAGCGGCTGAATGAAACCACCGATGGCCCCTTCGACGGCTGGTTCTGATCGGGGGATCATCCTGGGTCTCGATCCCTCGCTCAGTTGCACCGGCTGGGGCATCATCCGCGTCGAGGGCAGCCGGATCAGCCATGTTGCCAACGGGCAGGTGAAGACGGACCCCAAAACCTCCCTTCCCGACCGGCTCGCTTATCTCGACACGGTGCTCGCCGCGGTGATCGCCGATCATGCGCCGGCATGCGCGGCGGTCGAGGAAGTCTTCGTCAACGACAATCCGCAATCGACGCTGAAGCTCGCACATGCCCGCGGCGTCGTGCTGCTCGGCTGCGCACGCGGCGGGCTGACCGTCACCGAATATGCGCCGCGGCTCGTCAAAAAGGCGATCGTCGGCACCGGCGGCGCGGCGAAGGAACAGGTGCAGGCGATGCTCCGCGTGCTGCTCCCCGGCGCAAGGGTTGCGGGCCCCGATGCGGCCGACGCGCTAGCGGTCGCGATCTGCCATGCGAACCACCGCCCGCGATAAACAACGCGCGTCACCGCGGACTTGATCCGGGGACCATTCGGCGGCGCGGGGATGGATTCCGGATCAAGTCCGGAATGACGAAAGGGCATAGGGCATTACGAAGGAGGGAAATCGATTCCCTTTTCGTTCTCCCCGCGTTAGGCACGGTCCATGATCGCGAAACTGACGGGACGGCTCGATTCAAGCGGCGCAGGGCATGCGGTGATCGACGTCGGCGGCGTCGGCTACCTCGTTGAAGCGTCGGCGCGCACCATCGACGCGCTGGGCCCGGTCGGCGGCGACGTCACCATCCATACCGAAATGCTCGTCGGCGAGGATTTCCTGCGCCTGCTCGGCTTTGCCAAGGCCGAGGAACGCGACTGGTTCCGCCTGCTCACCAGCGTGCAGGGCGTCGGCGCGAAGGTCGCGCTAGCGATCCTGTCGGCGCTCGAGATCGGCGATCTCCAGCGCGCGCTCGCCAGCGGCGACAGCGCGATGATCGCGCGCGCGAATGGCGTCGGGCCGAAGCTCGCGCAGCGGATCACGCATGAGCTCAAGGACAAGGCGGGAGCGCTGGGCGGCATTGCCGGCAGCGCCGCCGCCCTCTCCGCCACATCGGGCCCGCTAGGCGACGCCGTCGCCGCCCTCACCGGCCTCGGCTTCAAGCCCGGCGAAGCGAGCGCCGCGGTCGCCGCCGCGAGCGAGGAGCTGGGTGCGGGCGCGAGCCTCGATGCGCTCGTCCGCACCGCGCTCAAAAAGGCGGCAAAGTGACCGACCGGGTGCGCCGCGCCTCCTGCCGCTGCGGCGCAATCCGCATCGCCTGCACCGGCGAGCCGATCCGCGCGTCGGTCTGTCACTGCCGCGAGTGCAAGGCGCGGAGCGGCAGTGCCTTTGCCGCGCAGGTCCGCTTCCCTGCCGAACAGGTGCGCGTCGAGGGCGAGGCGAACGCGAGGATGTGGCAATATACCGGGGCCAGCGGCAACACCGCCGATTTCTTCTTCTGCACCACCTGCGGTTCGGGCGTCTGGTACCGGGCGCGGCCCTACCATGAGGCCTATGCAATCCCGCTCGGCAATTTCGAGCCCGGCCACGGCTTCGTGCCCGATTATTCGGTCTACGAGGAGCGCAAGGAGCCTTGGGTTTCGATCACCGGCGAAGGGATCGAGCATTATGACTGAGCCTGCTCCTGTTCGCGCGACTGCGGATGTTCGCCCTTCGCGATTTCGCATTGGCCCCTATTATGTCTGGCTGGGAATGCGGATTTTGGGATTGGTCGGCGCGGTGATGTTCCTTGGCTCTATCTGGGGACTGCTGAACGGATCGCTGTCCACGACCTGGGCAATCGCGATTGGAACAACGGGAGCGCTGATTGGAGGAGATCGCCGATCGGCGATCAACGATGGCCGCGATGTGCCACCGTTCTGCGAGTTTCTTGGTTCGATGCTGTCTTCTAAAGGCTGTCCCGAATGCGGCCAGTCGGTGTTTGACCGGATGCCGGCATTCGGCTTCGAACTGGAAACGGCCCGCCATTCCTTTTGGCCCACCCGAATTTGCTACGGATGCGGAGGCGACACGGCGAAATTCGCTCCATCCTGCCAGAATGCCCGCGGCGACAAGTTTGGATCATGACGGAATTTACAGGTATCGCGAGACCGTGACCGACCTCACCACCCCCATCCGCACCCCCGAGGATGCCGATGCCGCGCTGCGGCCGAAGTCGCTTGCCGAGTTCGTCGGTCAGGCGGCGGCGCGCGAGAATTTGCGGATTTTCATCGAGGCGGCGAAGGCGCGGGCGGATGCGCTCGACCATGTGCTCTTTTACGGTCCACCGGGGCTCGGCAAGACGACGCTGGCGCAGATCGTAGCGAAAGAGCTTGGCGTCGGGTTCCGCTCCACTTCGGGCCCGGTCATCGCGAAGGCCGGCGATCTTGCCGCGCTGCTCACCAATCTCGAGGACGGCGACGTCCTTTTCATCGACGAAATCCACCGGCTGTCGCCCGCGGTGGAGGAAATCCTCTACCCGGCGATGGAGGATCGCGCGCTCGACATCATGATCGGCGAGGGACCGTCGGCGCGCTCGGTGCGGATCGATTTGCCCAAATTCACGCTCGTCGGTGCGACGACGCGGCAGGGCCTGCTGACGACGCCGCTGCGCGACCGGTTCGGCATTCCGGTGCGGCTCAATTTCTATACGCATGGCGAGCTGGAACAGGTAATTTCGCGCGCCGCGCGATTGCTGGCGCTGCCGATCGCGGCCGACGGTGCGCTGGAGATCGCAAAACGCTCGCGCGGAACGCCGCGTATCGCCGGGCGCCTGCTGCGCCGCGTGCGCGATTTCGCGACCGTTGCGGGGCACGCCGTCGTCGACGCGAAAGCCGCCGACGCGGCGCTCAACCGCCTCGAAGTCGATGCGTTGGGGCTCGACGCGATGGACCGGCGTTACCTGACGATGATCGCCGACATCTATCGCGGCGGTCCCGTCGGCGTCGAGACGCTGGCGGCGGGGCTCAGCGAGCCGCGCGATACGATCGAGGATGTGATCGAGCCCTATCTGCTGCAGGCCGGGCTTATCGCCCGCACCGCACGCGGGCGCATGCTCAATGCCAGCGCGTGGAAGCATCTGGGGCTCAATCCGCCCGCAGGATCGCAGGACGGACTTTTCGATCAGGCAAAATAGGCGGTTTTCCGCGACTTTCATTCCATAAACCGGCCCCGATCTGCGACGAACCGTTCAAGAGGGGTTTGCGACGAGTCGTTGCGAGGCTATCGGTCGGGACAATGGTAAACGCCCCGCCCCCCTTCCTTCCCGGCGCCTTCGCCGGGGCCGAGTATCATTTCAGGGCGCGCGTCTATTTCGAGGACACCGATCTCTCGGGGATCGTCTATCACGCCAATTACCTGCGCTATATGGAGCGCGCGCGGTCGGACATGCTGCGTCTCGCGGGCATCGACCAGCGCGCGGCGATGGAAGCCGGCGAAGGAAGCTGGGCGGTTACCGACCTGACCATAAAATATCGCAGCCCCGCCAAGCTCGACGACGATTTGCTGGTCGTCAGCACGGTCAAGGCCGTACGCGGCGCGAGTGTGATCATCGCGCAGCGCATCCTTCGCGGAACTGACACGTTAAGCGGCGAGACATTGACCGACGGGCAAGTCACCGCTGCCTTTCTGTCGCCCGAAGGCCGGCCGCGCCGCCAGCCTGCGGGGTGGGCCGACCGATTTACCGCCATCATGAATGGAGAGACTTTCCCTTGCTAGACAATATCTCGCTGGCCGCCGACGCGGCGACCCTGTCCCCCATCGCGCTGTTCCTGCAGGCCGACTGGATCGTGAAGGGCGTGATGATCGGGCTGCTGCTTGCGTCGATCTATGTGTGGATGGTGATCTTCACCCACGGCCGCGGGGTCGGCAAGCTGATGCGCGCGTCGGACCAGTTCGAGCGCGATTTCTGGCGCGCCGAGGACATCGACAAATTCTATGACAAGAACAGCGGCGAAGACCTGCCGAGCGCGAAGGTGCTGAGCGCCGGGATCGGCGAATGGCGCCGCTCGACCAAGGGCAAGAATGTCGACCGTGAGGGCACGCGCGAACGGCTGGGCATCGCGATGAACTCGGCCGTGGCGGGCGAAGTCGACCGGCTCGCTGAAAAGATCGGTACGCTGGCGACAATCGGCGCGGTCGCGCCCTTCGTCGGCCTGTTCGGCACCGTCTGGGGCATCATGCGCAGTTTCACCGCGATCGCGGCCGAAAATAACAGCAGCCTTGCAGTCGTCGCGCCGGGCATCGCCGAAGCCCTGTTCGCGACCGCGATCGGCCTGTTCGCCGCGATCCCTGCGGTCATCGCCTACAACGCCTTCTCGCAGCGGCTGAACCGGCTCGAATCGCGCCTCGGCCGCTTCGCCGACGGGCTGCATGCGACCTTCAGCCGGGAACTCGAGGTCGAAGCCTGATGGCGATGACCGGACCCTCCGGCGGAATCGGCGGCCGGCGTGGCCGCGGCAACCGCCGTGCGCCGATGGCGGAGATCAATGTCACCCCACTCGTCGACGTGATGCTGGTGCTGCTGATCATTTTCATGATCACCGCGCCGCTCCTCGCCTCCGCGGTCCCCATCGACCTGCCCGAAAGCCGCGCGAAGCCGGTCGAGACCGAGGATCAGGAGCCGGTGCAGCTCTCGATCAACGCCGATGACACGCTCTATATCGGCGAAGAGGTCGTGCCCGAGGCCGAGCTTCCGGCACGGCTCGATGCGATCGCGCGCGCGAACGAGGGGCTCGACAAGCCGCGCCAGATCATGCTGCGCGCCGACAAGGGGCTCGATTATGGCCGCGTGATGCGCGTGATGGGCGAGCTCAACCGCGCGGGCCTGACGCGCATTTCGCTGGTGACAACGGGTTCGGAAGGCACGGCCGACAGCGCGCCGGCCGCGGTCACCGACGGTTCAGAAAACCAACCCTAGGTTAAGACGATGGCCGAACGACGGGCAGTTGGGGGGAATGAAGGACGCGGCTTCGCTATCGCGGTGGCGGCGCACGTCCTGATCATCGGCCTGCTTTCGGTCCAGTGGACCGCGGGCGACCGGCGTTTCGACAATCCCGCGATGGAAGTCGATCTGATCGCCGAGACGGCAGAAACGTCGAGCGCGCCGGTCATCAGCGACACGCCGCCCGCCGCACGATTGGGCGAAGAAGATGCGATCGACATCGCCGCGCCTGAACCGGTGCCGACGCCGCCGCTACCCGAACCGGTCGTGCGGCCGACCCCCGCACCCACACCCAGGCCGGTTGCGCGTCCCAAGGTCGAACCCGCAAAGAAGCAGCCGCCGGCGGTGAAGAAAGCGACGCCGAAAGCAGCGCCCAAAACGCCGGCAAAAAAGACGGGCGCGCGACCGACCGGCCGCCCGACCGGCAACCTCGACGACATCGGCCGCGATCTGACCAAGTCGCCAAGCAAGGGCGCGCCGGCAGCAAGAACCGCCGCCGAAGTCCGGCGTTCGATCGACGTCAGCATCAAGTCCGCGGTCGCCCCGCGCTGGAACGGTTGCCGGGTCACGGGGGTCGATGTCGACCAGCTCAAGACCGTCGTCAAATTCCGTCTGACCCAATCGGGGGCGCTTGCGGGCTTCACCAGCGTCACGACGTCGGGCGAGACCGAGAGCAACAAATTCCAGATCCCGCGCCACCAGGAGTGCGCCAAACGTGCGGTGGAACTCGCCGCGCCCTTCGACCTGCCCGAGGAAAATTACAGCTTCTGGCAGAATTACACGCTCGATTTCATCAAGAGGTAGGTTTCATGCTGCGCCCGATCACTTTTTCGCTCGCCCTGCTGCTGACCGCAGCGCCGGCACTGGCACAGACCGCCCCCGCTCCACCGGTGGTAACCCCCACCGAACCGCGCGAGACGATCGAAGGAACGCTGACGCAGGAACGCACGGTCATCGGCATCCCGCCGCTCGCGACCGCATCGGCGCAGACGGTCGCGGGGCTGCGTACCGACAGCCTCGGCCGCCAGATCGCCGAAATCATCGCCGCCGATCTCGAACGCAGCGGCCTTTATGAACCGATCGGTCCGAACGGCGTTCCGGCGATCACCCGCGCCGAGGTGCAGGCGCCGCGCTTCGCCGAATGGCAGGCGCGTAATGCCGAGAATGTCGTCCACGGCTTCGTCGACGCCGGATCGAACGGCAGCCTGCTCGTCGGATGCTATCTCTACGACACCGCGCTCGGCAGCGAACTCGTCCGCAAGGGGTTCGAGATCCAGCCCGGGGACTGGCGCCGCGCCGCGCACAAATGCGCCGACGCCATCTATTCGCGCCTGTCGGGCGAGGCCCCCTTCTTCGACAGCCGCGTCGCCTATATCGCCGAGACCGGCCCCAAGGGGAACCGGATCAAGCGGCTGGCGATCATGGATTCGGACGGCGGCAACCATCGCTTCATCACCAACGGCCAAGCGCTTGCGATCAGCCCGCGTTTCTCGCCCGATTACAAGAAGATCGTCTACGTCTCCTATCTGAACAACCGCGTCCGCGTCTTCATCTATGATGTCGCGGCGGGCTCGCAGAGGCTGGTGACCGAAAGCGCCAACGCGACCTTCGCGCCGCGCTGGTCGCCCGACGGCACGCAGATCCTCTATTCGATGGCGGTCGGCGGCAATACCGACATCTATCGCATCTCGGCGAATGGCGGCACGCCGGTGCGGCTGACGAGCACGCCGGGAATCGATGTCGGCGGCAGCTTCTCGCCCGACGGCAGGAAAATCGTGTTCGAAAGCGACCGGTCGGGAAGCCAGCAGATCTACACGATGAATATCGACGGATCGAACCAGCAGCGGATCAGCTTTGGCGGCGGCCGCTATGCCACCCCCGACTGGTCGCCGCGCGGCGACCTGATCGCCTTCACACGCATGGGCGGCGGCAAGTTCCGCGTCGGTGTGATGACCCCGTCGGGCGGGGGCGTGCGCCTGCTGACGAACAGCTGGTAGGATGAGGCGCCGACCTGGTCGCCGAACGGCCGTGTGATCCAGTTTTTCCGCACCACGCGCGGGCGCGAGGGCAAGTCGAGCCTGTGGCAGGTCGACCTGACCGGCGTGAACCTGCGCCGCCTGCCGACCCCGCAGGATGGATCGGATCCCAGCTGGGGGCCCGTGCTGCCCTGAACCAACGGAACCAAAAGGGCGCGATCGGGTTCAAATATCGCGTCCTGTTGGATCGATTCGCCCGCAGACTGAATTTCTCCACAACAACAAGAGGACAGAAAACATGACGATACGCAAAAGCACCGCGATGATTGCGGCGATCACCATGCTTGCTGTTGGCGCCTGTGCGAAAAAGGCTCCGGACACGCTCCCCCCCGCTCCCGAAGGCACCGGCACCGATACGGGCGCCGGAACCGGCACCGGTGTAGTCCCCGGGTCGCAGGAAGATTTCCTTGCCAGCGTTGGCGCCATGGGCGACCGCATTTTCTTCGATTACGACCAGTATAATGTCGATGCGCAGGACCAGTCGACGCTGCAGAGCCAGTCGCAGTGGCTGCAGCGCAACCCTGCGGTTCGCGTCACGCTCGAAGGCCATGCCGACGAACGCGGCACCCGCGACTATAACATCGCGCTCGGCGAACGCCGCGCCAACGCCGCGAAAAACTATCTCGCGTCGCTCGGCATCGACCCGAGCCGCATCAACGTCATCAGCTATGGCAAGGAGCGCCCGGCCGAGCTCGGCTCGACCGAGGAAGCCTATGCCAAGAACCGCCGCGCAGTGACCGTCGTTATCGGGCAATAAGCGGCCACAGCGGCACCGTCGCAAAGGCGGCGGTGCAGGCAAAGACACCGAAGGGGACCCGTCGCTCGCCGAGCGGCCGGTCCCCTTTTCGCTGGGACATGAGCGCCCAGAGGATTCCGCCGAGGCTCGCGAGCAGCAGCATCAGCGGCACCGCCTGCCAACCGAGCCAGGCGCCGATCGCCGCGACGAGCTTTGGATCGCCGCCGCCCATGGCATCCTTGCGCCGTACCCGCCGATAATATTCGGCAATTGCGGCGAGGGTAAGTCCGCAAACGATCGCGCCGATCCAGCGGTCGATCAACGCGGTGCCGAGCATCGGTCCCCCAATCAGCAGGCCGGTGACGCCGAGGAGAAGATTAAGGCGGTCGGGCAGCCAGAAATGGCGCGCATCGAGCAGCGCGAGCGGGAGGAGCAGCCAGCCGAACAGCGCCCAGAGCCAACCCGCCGTTCCCGGCAGAAGCGCAAGCGCGCCGCCGCCGATCAGCGCCGAGCCCAGTTCGACCCGCCAGTGGAAGGCGTCGATGGGCGCTTTGCATGTGCGGCAGCGACCGCGCGAGGCGAGGGTCGAGAGGAGCGGAACGAGATCGCGCGCGCCGAGCGGCCGTCCGCAGCCATCGCATTGCGAGCGTCCCAGCACCGAGCGCCCCGCAGGCCAGCGCAGCACCAGCGTCGCGATGAAGCTGCCGAGGACCAGCCCGATCAGACCCGCAAGGGCGATGCCCATGCCGAAGGGCAAGGCATCGAGGAAAGCCACGTCAAAAGCGGCCCGAGGTCGCCAGCACGAACCCGCCCGAGCCGGGCTTGAACCCAAGCGCCGCGAGCGCCGCCGCCATCGCGGGGTCGCGATCGACATTTATCGCAAATTGTGCGCGATAAGCCCCGCTGCCGTCGAAGGAGAGCGTGAGCCGTTCCATCCCCGACTGGCTGGCAAGCGCCGCCTGCGCACGCCCGTTCCTGCAGCTCAGCGGCCCCGACAGGCCCCGCGACAGGTCGAGGCCGGCGATCGGCGCAGTCACCGCGAGTTGCAACCGGCCGCTCGCCGCGGCGCATTTGCCCGCGCCATCAAAACGGATCGTCGCACCCTCGAAGCGAAGCGTGTCGACCGGGATCGCGCCGAGTCCGCCGGACATCAACGTTGTTCCGCTGACGCCGGAAACCCCGCGCGGATTGCTGCCATGCAATCGCCCGGCAAGCGCGCCAAGGCGTTCGTCGCCCCGCGCGAAAGCAAGTTCGATATTCCCGCCGAGCAGCGCCAGCGGCGACAGGCTGGCGCGCACGGTGCCGAGCGGCAGCGCGCCGAGCCGGGCCTCGACCAATTCACCCGACCACACCGACCCGGTAATCTCGCGCGCGGTAATACCGGCGTCGGTGGCGCCCGACCATGCGAGCGCAAGCCGCATCGGGAGAGTCGCGATGACGAGCAGCAGCGCGAACAGCAGCGCCGCGACAATCCAAGGTTTGCGCATGGTCATTGGCCGCTCTTCCGCAGTTCGGCGGTCATGCCCACCGTGCCGTCGGCGGCAGGCGTGATGGTCAGCTGGTCGACGACAAAACCCTGCCCCTCGAGCGAGGCAAGCCAGTCGGTGAGCACCGGCGCCTTTGCAGTGGCGATGGCGATCGTCGCCTGCCCCTGCCCGCGCGCCTCGTTGCGATCGAGCGTCAGCCCGATCTCGCCTGCCGATTGCGCCAGATATTGGTCGACCGCGACGGCATCGATCGTCGCCGCCACCGATTTGGCAGGGCGCTGGCCGAGCAGCCGGGCCTTCGCAGCGACCCGGCCCTCGCGCTCGATGGCTGCGCGATGCTGGCTTTCAAGGTCGATAAAGGCCGCAACGGCAGGACGAGCGAGCGACCAGATGACGACGCCAAGCGCCAGTACGCCGGCAATGCCGACCAGCCAGCCCTCGCGCGTCGAAAGGCCGGCCCACCAGTTTTGCAATCTCTCGGTCATGGCACCGCCCGGATCGTTACATTGGCCATCTGCTGGCCATCGCTGCCGGCCATTGGCTGCGCGGTGATGCGGTAACCGCGCGCCTGTAGCGCGAGCAGCACCTGATTGATATCCTCGACACGCGGTGCCGCGAGCGTCGTGGTCAGCGTGCCGTCGGTGCGGTGCGACAGCGTCTTCAGCGACACGCCCGGCGCATCGCCCATCGCATCGTAAAGCGCCGATGCCGGGACCGAGAATGCGAGCGGCCCTCCGCCGGCAATGGCAAGGCGGCGGTCGAGTTCGGCTTCGGCGGCCGCCGCGTCATTGGCCGTCACGCCCGCCCTCTTCGCCATCGCCACGACCGCATCGTCAGCGCGGCCGGTGTCGGACGAAAGGCGCACCGCATGGATGATCGGGATGAGCAGGGTCACAGCGGCAAGCGCGATCGCGAGCCGCTTCGCCAGCCGCAGCATCGCGGGATCGACCGACCAGCGCCGTTTCGGTTTCCAACCGCCGCTGAGCAGATCGAGCGGCGGCGCGGCGAGCGTCAGAAGCAGCGCCTCGCGCATCCGGTCGGGATCGAGCGGCATCACCGCGTGGCTGCCCGCGACAATCGGGTCGAGTTCGGGATCGGAGAGCCAGGCACGGTCGGCCGCACGGATGATCCGTTCGCGACCGACATCGGCGGTCCACAAAATGTCGGGCTCGGGCGGAGGCACTGCCGCAGCGGCGGGAATGATCGCAGCGGGCGAGAGACCCCGCGCCTTGAGCAAGGCGGTCCACGCGGTCATCGCGGCATGCGTCGTCACCGCGACCGGGACCGCCTGCCCTTCGCCCGCAGGCTGGCCCGCGACGACATGCAGTGCCGCGGCATCGCCGAGACTATGTTTCAGCGCGTCGATCCGGGCGGCGGCCGCTGCCTGTGCGGGGGCCGCGTCGGGATAATGAAGCCAGCGGAGCGGCACATCGGCAGCAGGCGCGAACGCAATGAGATGATCGTCCGGACCATCGTCCTGCGGCTTTTCCCATGCTCCGACCCAGCCATCATCCTGACCGCTATCGACAATCACGCCATCGTCGACGCGCAGCCACGCCGGATCGGGATCCGCTCCTTCGCCAAGCGTCGCCACCGGAGGCAGCCAGAGTACCAAAATACGCGACATGTCAGTCCGCCTCGCCCCAATCGCGGCGTATGATCACCGGCGGTCTCATTCCCGCGGACGGTGCCCCGCCATTGGCATCGATCAGCGAAACTGCGGTCAAGAAACCGTCCCCCATCGTCACATTCGTCGTCAGCGTGAGCCAGCGACTGGTCACACCCGCCTGTTCGGCAATATCGGTCTGCGGTTTGCGCCCGTCGAACGCGCCCGCCTCCCAGAATCGCACGCTGCTGCCATAGCCGCCAGCGGGCCGCGCCGCCAGCGCCGCTCGCGCACTGGCGAGCGGGATTTCGCCGGGCGACAGCATCGCGACGAGCGGGGCCTGCTCGGGCGCCAGCGTATTGACGTTGAGCTTCACCGGCTCGGTCACCGGCAGGGCGCAAATCCATGGTTTCAGTCGCGCGTAGATTTTCGGGCTGACGCCCCGGACGGCGCGGAGTTCGCTGACATCGGCCATCTTGCGGTTCGCCGGCAGATAGGAGTCCTGCATCGCGCGATAGACCCTGTCCTCTGCACCAAGGGGGCCGTCGTTGCTGTCGCTGTCGATCCAGTCGGCAGCGGCGCCCGCGATCGCCTGAGCCTGCCCGGGGTCGATCCCGAGCAATGTCATCAGCTCGCCGAACTGGCGCATCGCCCCGGCCCGCTGACTGAAACGTCCGGGTATGGTTTCGGCGACGAGACTGTTGAGGTTGAAACAATTATTGGCGTCGGTCAGCTTCGCGCGCCCCTCGCCGCCCGGCAGCGGCAGGGTGAAATCGCGCCCGAGCCAGTTTCCGGCAAGCGTCAGCTTCGCCGGGTCGCGCCCGACCAGATCGGCGACGCGGCGCAGGGCAATCTGTTCGGCGGCAAAGGCATAGGCGCGGCCCTGGTCGACCGTCGCCGCGCTGCCGGCGATCCGCGTCGCCAGCGTCAGCCGGTCGAGCGCGGTCGCCGCGATCACGGCCATGACCGCGACAAGCAGCAACACGCTGAGCAGCGCCGCCCCGCGCTCGTCTCTGCCAAGCCGACTCATGGCGTCGGCGCGCCGCTCACGGGCGGCGGCGGAAGCGTGGGCGCGGTCAGGAACAACAGCGTCAGCGCCTCGCGCCCGGCGCGCATCAGCCGGACCTCGACCGCGCGCGGCAGGCGGTCGCCGGGCTCCGAATTCCAGCTCTCTCCCCAATTGCCCCGCTCGTCGCGATAGCGCACCGCCACACTCGCGACGTCGCCGACCAGACGGTCGCCTTCGCCGAGGGAAGTACCGTCGAGCATCGGCTGCGTCGCGCGGCGCCATTCGCCGCCGACGAGTGCATAGCCAACGCGTTCGACGCCGGGTCGCGGACTTCCGTCGAGCCCGCCGGCGCCGCCATGGACGAAAGCGAAGCCGGTTGCCGAACCGACAAATGCCGGAACCGCCTCGCCCGCCGGCCCGCGCGTCGGCCGCTGGACCGCCTGCGCGAGATCGTTGGCCATCACCGCGCGAAGGCGGTTGATCCCGCCCATCGCCTTGAGCCGTTCCTGCACGGCATCCTGCGTATCGACGCTGCTGCGGAGCAAGCCGACGCCCATCGCGGCGATCGCCGCAAAGATCGACAGCGCGACGAGCATCTCGACAAGGGTAAAGCCGCGTTCGTCCTTCATCGCGACGGCCGGATGATCGTCAGCGCCGCCTGCCCCCGCCCGCTTTCGGGACGAACGAGCAGGTCGATGCGGAGCAGATTTTCGTCGGCGGTCTTCGCAACGCGTTGTTCGACGCGCCAGTTGCGGCCGGCGTTCGCCACGCCGATGGCGCTGTTGCCGATCGTCGGCGGCGCGGGGTCGGTCCACAGCTCGACCGCGCGGTTCTGGGCGACGATGCCCGCCATCGTGCTGTCGTCGAGATCGCCCGCGGTCCGCACGGCGTAGGCGTCGAGGCGGACGAGCGCGAGCGCGGCGATACTGATCACGCTGAGCGCAACCAGCATTTCGAGCAAGGTGAAGCCGTTTTCGCGTTCAGCGGTCACGGCTGATCTCCCCGGTCGCCGACACGCGCACCGTCTCGCGCGCGTCGCCACCGACCAGCACGACCGCCTGCGGCGTCGGGCTGGTGCCCACGCGGTCGAACAGGATGCGCGCTGCTCCTTGTCCGCTCCCCGCCGCAAAACGCACGTCGCCGGGCCAGTTCCGCTGTTCGAAAGCGCGGCCGGGAAGCGGTTGCCATTCGCCGGCCATCCGCCTTTCGAAACCATAGCCCGAGGGCGCGAAATTGACCGCCACGCTTCGCCCTTCGATGACGGCGACATCGCGCGCGGCGGCAAGCCGCGCGGCGAGACGGTCGGCCTCGCTGCGCACGGTGCGTTCCTCACCGGGCATCGTCAGCACGACGGCGGTGGCGGCGAGCGCCATGATCGCGAGAACGACCATCAGTTCGACGAGGGTAAAGCCGCGATCATCGGCACTTGATCGCGCCCCCGCGCAGGCGGGGGCCCAGACCTTACGCGCGCGCGCCTCAGCTGTCGCTACGTATATCCGCATTGTCGTCGGTCCCGCCGGGCGCGCCATCGGCGCCGAGCGACCAGACGTCGAACGCCTTTCCGTTCGGCCCCGGCGCCTGATAATTATAGGGGCGCCCCCACGGATCGGCGGGCAGCTTCTTGATATAGCCGCCGCGGCGATAGCGTTCGGGCTGCGTCAGCGCCGGTGGCGCCGTGACGAGCGCGTTCAGCCCGTCGGTCGAGGCGGGATAGGTCAGATTATCGAGCCGATATTGTTCGAGCGCGTTTTCGAGCGTCGAAATGTCTGCCTTTGCCTTGGTCACCATCGCGCGGTCCTGGCTCGGCAGGACGTTGATCATCACCACGGTGGCGAGCAGCCCGATGATGAAGATCACGACCATCAGCTCGGTCAGCGTGAAACCCCGCTCGTCCGTCTTGTGGCGCCCGGCCGGCGGCCGGCCCCGATCGGAGTAGGATGTATCGAGCATCAGGCGGAAGATTAGCTTCATCAGCGACATTTTCATAGTCCGGCTAGGTTCTGCAACTGAAGGATCGGCAGCAGAATGGCGAGGATGATCAGGGCCACGCACGACCCCATAACGACA
>CBJKNR010000030.1:0-15950 GCA_966417555.1 uncultured Sphingopyxis sp. | reverse complement strand
ACGATCTGCACGCCGACGTTGCCGCGGATCGGCGTGCTTCCCGCGTCGGCGTTGCAATTCGCCTGCACAAAGCCTGTGAGCACTTTTTCGCGGATCGTATAATCATTGAAGACGCGCGCCGGATCGAAGCCCGCGCCGTCGGTGAGCGTGTAGTTTCCGTCGTTGTAGAAGCGCCAGCTGTCGAACGCGACCATGCCGGGGATGCCGATGAAGTCCAGCGACACCGGGTCATAGAGATAATCGGCGGGCACGGCGGTGTTCGCGGGATAATTTTCGCTCGTCAGGACGAAGCCGCGGTCGTCGAGGCTCTTCTTGCGGTCCGAATAATTGCCGCCGATGCGGATGCTGCTGAGTACGCCGTCCAGTTCCTGCGTCGCCTGCAGGCGCAGCGATTTCAGCTCATCCTTGATCTTCGGCGTGTTGACGAAGCCGTCCTGGCAGTTGGGAACCGCGCCGCCGCAGCTGTTCCAGCCCTGCGGGTCGGTGATCACAAAGAGATTGGGGTCGGAATAGTCGAGCGAAGGGTCGAACATGATCCCGCCCTTCGGTCGCATTTCGAAGCCGAGCGCGGTTTCGCGCGCCCCGACGCCCTGCCCGCGGCCGGTGCCGAGATAGATTTCGAGATTTTCCTCGGTCTTCTTGATCCGCGAATAGCCGAGGTCGAGTTCGAGCGTCAGCTTCTCATTGGGTTTGAACTGCGTGTTCCAGCCGCCCGCAATGATCGTCGAATTGCGATGGACGACGTCGTTGCGCATCACCGCCTCGGTGCCGGTCCAGACGCCCTTCGTCACGAGGCCGTCTTCGATGGTGAAGCCGGGCTGGAGCGTCGAATTGCCCCATGCGAGCGGGAACTCGATACCGCGCAGGCGCTGCTCGTCCTTGAACTTCGACCAGTAGCCGTCGATCGTCGTGTGGAACTTGTCGCTCGGTTCCCATTCGACCACCGCCATCACGCCGTCGCGCTTCAGCTCGTTCGATTTCACATAGGGTTTGGCGCCGCCGATCAGGAAGGCGGTGTTCGTCCCGTCGGTTGCTTCGGGATAGCCCCATGCGTTGAAACGCTCTTCGGCGGTGGGCGACTGCATGCGCGCATAACCGATCGCCCAGCCGAGCGTGCCGTCGGCATTCTGGTCGATGTATGAGATGTTCGCGCGATAGCCCTTGTTCGAAATATCGGGGTTGAGCTTGCCGAGATCGTTGATTTCAAAACGCGCGCCCGCGGCGATGGCGCGCTTGCCATAGGCGAGCGGGCGCACCGTGCGCATGTCGATCGTGCCGCCGAGCGCCTGCCCGATCAGCGACGCGTCGGGGGTCTTGTAGACGATGGCGCCGTTCAGCAGTTCGGACGGATACTGGTCGAGTTCGACGCCGCGATTGTTGCTCGCCGAGACCTGCTCGCGTCCGTTGAGCAAGGTCGTGGTGAAATCGGGGGCGAGACCGCGGATCGAGACGACATTGGCGCGGCCGTCGAGACGCTGCGTCGCAAGGCCCGGCAGGCGCGACAGCGATTCGGCGATCGACAGGTCGGGCAGCTTGCCGATGTCTTCGGCCGAAATCACTTCGACGATCGAGGTGTTCGCCTTCTTCGCCTGGACCGAATTGTTGATCGCACCGCGGATGCCGGTGACGACGATGGCGTCCTCCGCCGGTGCTTCGCCCGCGGGTGCGGTATCCGCATCCTGCGCCATCGCGGCGCCGGGCATGAAAACGGACAAGGCGAGGCCGAGCGCGATCGCGCTGGCGCCGCGGCGAAGAGTGGTCGGCATGGTCATGTGTGGCTCCCCTGGCACGGACGGGTGGTCTTGTCCCGCGTTCGGAAGGGGGGACGCGGCGCGTCCGTCAGCTCCTCTCCGGCACGTGGGATTTCCCATCTTGAGCCTCGCAATTGAAACCAATCGCGACGCGCCGCCATAGGGTATACGTATACGCATAATATGCAGGCGCGCGGACTGTCGCAGAAATGCAACGGATTCGGCATCGAAAAACCGCGGGATATCCGGCTGTGCAAATTCTTGGCATCGACCGGACCAATCGCTAGTCTCCGACGTCATGCTGCGGCCGCCGACAAGGCTGCGGCGTCAGGGAGAGAGAGATGGGGCGCCAGCCCTCGGCCAAGCCGACGAGTTTCGACATCGCCTATCTGGCAGGCGTCTCGCAGCCGACGGTTTCGCGCGCGCTGCGCGGCAGCAAATCGGTCAGCGCCGCGACGCGCGCCAATATCGAACGCATCGCGCGCGAGCTCAATTACACCGTCGACAAGAACGCCTCGAGCCTGCGTTCGCAGCGCACCCACACGCTCGCCTTGCTCTTCTTCGAGGATCCGACCCCCGACGAATCGATGATCAACCCTTTCTTCCTGTCGATGCTGGGATCGATCACGCGCGAATGCGCGCGGCGCGGCTATGACCTGCTCATCAGTTTCCAGCAGATGCACAACGACTGGCACGTCGCCTATCAGGACAGCCACCGGTCGGACGGAATCATCCTCCTGGGCTATGGCGACTACCAGCTCTATCTCACCAAGCTCGAGCATCTGGTCGAGATGGGGACGAAGTTCGTGCGCTGGGGGTCGGTGTCCGAGGCCGGCATCGGGCTTACCGTCGGGTCGGACAATGTCGGCGCGGGCGAACAGGCGGGCGCGCATCTGGTCGAGATCGGTCGGCAGCGCATTGCCTTCCTCGGCGATGCATCGGACCATGCCCCCGAATTCCAGGACCGTTACGACGGGCTTTGCCGCGCGATGCGCGCCGCGGGGATCGAACCCGACCCGGCCCTGCAACGCGATGCCGTGTCGTCAGAGGATTCAGGCTATGCCGCTGCCAGATCGCTGCTTTCGGGTGGAACGCCGTTCGACGCGATTTTCGCCGCGAGCGACCTCATCGCCATCGGCGCGATGCGCGCGCTCACCGAAGCGGGATTACGGCTGCCGCACGATGTCGCGATCATCGGCTTCGACGACATTCCCGCCGCCAGCCTGACCTCGCCGACGCTGACCACGGTGATGCAGGATATGAAGGGGGCGGGAACACTGCTTGTCGACGCGCTTCTCGCGCGGATCGAGGGTCGACCGGTCGAGCAGCATATATTGCCCGCCCGGCTGATCCGGCGGCAGAGTACGACGGTTTAGTCAAGCGTCGAGCGACGGCTTAGGAGTGGGGAGCGGACGTTGCGGTGGAGAACTATCACCCCCTCCCGCCTGCGGGAGGGGAGAAGAACGGCAGCTCCCGGTCGAAACCTGCCAGCAACGTATTCGTATACGTAACGCCGCAGCGCTTGCCCTGCTCCCTGCGCGCTGCGACACCGGAGCGCGAAGAGAGCCGCGAACGGCGGACCGACAGGGAGACGCATGATGGAAAAGCCGCGGCAAAGCCCTGCCGGCCTGTGGAATATCAGCTTCGGCTTTTTCGGCATCCAGATCGGCTTCGCGCTGCAGAATGCGAATATGAGCCGCATCTTCCAGTCGCTCGGCGAGGACATTGAAAAGCTGCCTGGCCTTTGGGTTGCGGCGCCGCTCACCGGACTGCTCGTCCAGCCGATCATCGGCCACATGAGCGACAAGACCTGGCTCGGCCGGCTCGGGCGACGCCGCCCCTATTTCCTTGCTGGCGCAATCCTCGCC
Source organism: uncultured Sphingopyxis sp. (assembly GCA_966417555.1). Taxonomy (GTDB): domain Bacteria; phylum Pseudomonadota; class Alphaproteobacteria; order Sphingomonadales; family Sphingomonadaceae; genus Sphingopyxis. Next base: position 12,331 of record CBJKNR010000030.1, on the reverse strand, counting down.
GCGATCGCACTGTTCGTGATGCCCGAAAGCCCGGCAATCTGGTTCGCTGCAATGATGCTGTGGATCCTCGACGCCTCGCTCAACATCTCGATGGAGCCGTTCCGCGCCTTCGTCGGCGACATGCTGCGGAAGGACCAGCATAGCATCGGCTATGCAGTGCAGACCGCCTTTATCGGAGCTGGCGCGGTCGTCGGATCGCTGTTTCCCACCGCGATGGAGGCGATGGGCGTTGCCAATGTCGCAGCCCCCGGGCAAATTCCCGATACGGTCCGCTATGCCTTCTGGTTCGGCGGGGTCGCGCTGTTCCTCGCCGTGCTCTGGACCGTGGTCACGACCGAGGAATATGACCCCCGACAGATGGCGGCGTTCGAAAACACATCGCCGGGCGGGACAGCTGCCGTCCGCGCGCTCGCCTCGCACAGCTATGGCGCCAGCCTCGTCTGGGTCGGCGCGGGATTGCTTGTCCTTCTTGTCCAGCAGCAGTTTACGCTGCTGCGCGAGGTGCTGCTGCTCGGCGCGCTGCTGATCGGATACGGCCTTGCGAGCCTGCTCGCCATCGCGCTCGCCCGGCGCGGTAACGACGCCAATATGCTGTCGAGCATCGTCGGTGATTTCTCCGGGATGCCGCCGCTGATGAAGCGCCTCGCGCTCGTCCAGTTCTTCAGCTGGTCGGCGCTGTTCATCATGTGGATCAACACCACGCCGATCGTCGCACAATATCATTTCGGAACGACCGATGCCGTAAGCGCCGCCTATCAGACGGCCGCCAACCGGGTCGGCGAGCTGTTTGCCATCTACAACGGCGTGGCGGCGATCGCGGCGCTGACCCTGCTCCCCTGGCTGTCGCGGCGTTTCGGTCAGGTCCGGACGCATATGGCGGGCCTCGCGTGCGGCGCGGTCGGCTATGGCAGCTTTTTCCTGCTGCGCGATCCCTCACAGCTGATCGTCAGTGAGGTCTTTATCGGCATTTTCTGGGCGTCGGTGCTCGCGATGCCCTATGCAATCCTCGCCTCCAGCCTGCCGCAGGCCAAGCTCGGCACCTATATGGGGCTTTTCAACATATTTGTCGTGCTCCCGCAGTTGCTCGTGGCGACCGTGATGGGTTCGATCATGAGGGCGCTGTTTCCGGGAGAACCCATCTATACGATGGCGTTCGCCGCGTTCACGCTGCTGCTCGCCCTGCTGGCGATGATACGCGTCGGTCAGGCGGTCCCCGCTCTCGCCGAGGGCGCCTGACCGGCGGCGGGCACACGCCGCCAGCGTTCGGAAACCTCGGTCGTCTCCCATAGCCCCGGCCCGACGACCAGCAGCGCGCTCCCCGCGCTGCCGCAGATAAAGACGATCGCGGCAAGAAGCATCATGACGCTTGTCATGTCGCGCACGGGGGTGACCAGCGCGATATGGTGGAGCCGGACGGCGGCGGACCACCCGCTGCCCAGCAGAGCCATTCCGCCGGCACGCAGGCCGAGGCTGGCGACCAGGTTTTCATGCCATTTCATCATGTCATCACGCTCCAGCCCGCCGCGTCGGCCACGAAGGCAACAAGCGCAACCAGCGCGCACATATAGACCGTCAGCAGCAGTGCGCCCTGGGCGCCGAGCCAGTCGACGAGGCGGTCGCGCAAGCGACTCGGCCCGGCGGCTCGGCGATCGATTTCATGTCTCATCATGCCCGTGATTTAGGAGAGGGCGTCGTTTGAAATCGAGAGGAGCGGGGCGCCGCTTCCATAGAAAATGCATATGATCGGCGCTTCGAGTCTTGCCGGGCCAGGGTGACATTGGCTGGAATCGTCATTGCGAGGAGCGCAGCGACGAAGCAATCTCCCGCTATCGTCCTGCATGTTCGAGGACTGGAGATTGGTTGGCCTACGGCCGCCTTCGGCCCGCTCCGCTCGCAATGACTAAGTGGGTCAATCTGAAGTCATCACGCTTTAAAACCCATAGACCAGCGTAAACCGCGTCTGCGTGTCGACGCTCTCGATCCCCGGCGGCGGGCTCGTGTCGATCTGCGCCGAATAGGCGATGCGCGCCGACAGCGCGCCGGTCAGCTTGGCGCTGAGCGCGGTCAGCGAGCTGGTCGATCCATTGACCTCGCCGATGATCGTCGACGCAACCTGCGTCAGCCGCAGCGTCGGCGAAATCTGCCAGCCGAAATCGAGCCCCGCGAGTGCGGTCAGTTCGGTGTCATTCCCGCCATTCACGAAGTCGGTCTGCCGGAACGCCGGCCCGCCCTTCAGGCTCAGCGTCATCTTCTTGCTGTCGACCACCTTGTAGCCGAGCCCGCCCGACAGGTTCCAGCGCGTGTCGTACCCCAGAATCCGGTCATGCTCCCAGCGGCCGAAGCCAAAGGCAAAGGTCCGGTCGTCAATCCGGTATTGCGGCTCCAGCTCGGCCAGATAGCGTTCGACCGAGGTTTTGCCGTTGGTGCGCTGATAGTCGGCCTGCGCGCGGAACTTGTGCGTCCAGTCGATCCCCTTGCGCGCGAGCGCGACGCCCGCGCTCAGCCCCACGGACTCGGTGTTGCCGCTGCTCTGCGACGCGCCGATCTGCCCCTCGCCTTTCCAGTTCTGCCAGAATTTCGCCGCCGCCAGCCTGGCGCGCTCGGCCGCCGCCGCCTCGTCCTTCAGGCGTTTTCGTTCGGCGCGATAGGCGACCAGCCGTTCCTCGATCTCCGCCGCCTTGTCGGGGTCGGTTTCTTTCGCGAGCTTGCCCACCGCCTCGACATCGGCATCCTTCGCGCTCGCCATCGCCGCGGCAAGCATTTCGCCAATAGGGTCGGGCGGAGCTTCCGGCGGGTGTCCGCTCCGATAATAAGCGAGCAGCGCATCGATTTCGCCAATATTGCCCGGGTTGGTCCTTCGCGCGAGCCTGGCCACCGCTTCGACATCGTCATTATCGCCGCTCGCAAAGGCCGCGTCGATCATCGCGCGCACGGCGTCGGGCAAGGGCGGATCGGGCTCCATGAGCACTGTCGGGACCGGACTGGCCAGCACCGGATCGACAAGCTCGGGATTGGGCTGGGCCTGCCCGGCAGGATCCTGCGATGCGTGCGCCGACGGAACCGCCAGCACAAGCGGCAGGCAAAGCGCGGCCAGTCGGGGGGGAGCTGTCACCGAAGACGTCCTTCTCTGGGGGCAGAAGCCGGGTTCGTTCGATCGTCCGCGCGGGGCCGGTGCGCGAACGGTGCGCCCCTATAACCCGAAAGCTGCTGGCATTTCCACCCCGCGTCCCCCATCTGCAATCCTATGGTTATCGCTCTCGTCGCCATTTTCTGCGCCGGCATCGGCAATTTCGCGATGCACCGTGCCTTCATGGAAAGCGACGACCCGCTGATCCGGCAGATGGTGAAGCCGCTCGCGGACAAGGGCGGGCCGAACATCACCTATATCTTCGAATTCCTGCTTCTCGTCGGCGCGATGACAATTGCAACGCGAAACTGGTTCACCGCGCTGATGCTCTATGGCCTCTATACCATCTTCAACGCGATGGCGTTCAGCTGGATCATGCACAGACCGCGGTAAAGGGAGCACGGCGGGTTTCGACCGGGGAGCTGCCATAAATCCTCCCCGCTTGCGGGGAGGGGGACCGCCGAAGGCGGTGGAGGGGGCGGGCGGCCTGAAGCGACGTTACGTGAGGATGCGAGCCCCCTCCGTCAGCCGCTACGCGGCTGCCACCTCCCCACAAGTGGGGAGGATCTAAGGTCCGCTTCCCACCCCAAAGCGGACACGCACCCGGCGATCTGGTGCAGCTCATAGCCCCGCCTCACGCCACGCCGTGATACCACCACACGCCGTCGCGATCCTCGCGCTTCACCCGGCCTTCGACCTCGAGCCGCTTCAGATGCGCGAGCGCCTCGCCCGTCGCGAGCCCCTGGTTGTGCTCGCCGATCGGGCGGTTGAAAAGCAGGGGAAAGCTGTCGACCGCGCGCATCGGCGCCTTCGCCGCCGCCTCGGCGAGATTGTACAGCCGCATCCGGTGCTCGTCGCGCAGCGCCATCAGCCGGACGTGGAGGCCCCTGAACGGCTCGCCATGCGCGGGACAGGTGATGACGTCGGCTGGCACCGTCGCGAGCAGCTTGTCGATCGAAGCCAGCCATTCGCCCAGAGGATCGGCGTCAGGCTCGGTGATGTTGACCGACACGTTCGAGCTGATCCGCGGCAGCACCTGATCGCCCGACACGAGCACGCCGTCTTTCTCGTTCCACAGGCACGCATGTTCGGGGCTGTGCCCCGACCCGGTGACGACGCGCCAGTGATGCGCGCCCATGTCGAGCCGTTCGCCGTCGGCAATCCGCACATAGGAGCGCGGCAGGGTGAAGATCATGCGCTGGAACATGTTCCAGCCGCGGCTGCGCTGTGCCTCGATCGCCGCCTCGTCCCAGCCCGCGGCGCGCGACTGCGCGAGCGCCTCGTCGGGCGTGGCGTCGGCCGAATCGGCAATGATTGCGCGCGCGGTCAGCATCTCGCCGCGCGTCATCCACAGCTTCACGCCCTGCTTTTTCACGATCCAGCCTGCGAGGCCGATATGATCGGGGTGGAGATGCGTGCCGATGACGCGCGTGATGCGTTTATCCTTGAGCGCGCCCGCGTAGAGCGCCTTCCACGCGTCCGAGCACATGGTCAGGCAGATGCCGGTGTCGACCACCGCAACGCCGTCCCCCCGGCCGTCGGCATCGTCGAGCAGCCAGCTGTTGATATGGCCGAGCGACCCCGGCATCGGAATGCGCGCCCAGCTGATGCCGTTCGCGATGCGGATCGTCTCGCCCGCGCCCGGCGCCGCGTCGCCCCAAGGATAGGTGAGGCCCGCGTGGCTCGTCGCGGTGAAACTGTCGTCCTGGGTCAGCGAGGCATCCGGCGAGCCGCTGGCCGCCGGAATCTGGTCGTCGTCGCCGTTCGCCATCTTCCCGTTCCTCCGTCATTGCGAGTGGAGCGAAGCAATCCAGAACGGTTTACGCAGTCTCCGGATTGCCGCGTCGCCTTCGGCTCCTCGCAATGACGAGGATGGAAATTTCGCTGCCCGCCTCAGGCTTCGCCGTCGGTTTCGGCTTCCTCGGCGGCGCGCGCTTCGGCAGCCGCGGTGCGTTCGGCGCGCAGCTCTTCGAGCAGCGCTTCGCGGTCGCCCTCGAAGCGGCTGTCCTCGGGCGCCTTGATACCCGCCTTCTTCGCCGCCTTGGCGACGAGCGCGTCGAGTTCGCGCTGCGAGCAGAGGCCGAGCGTCACCGGATCCTTGGGAACGATGTTCGCGCTGTTCCAGTGGCTGCGGTCGCGGATCGCGCCGATGGTGTTGCGCGTGGTGCCGATCAGCTTGCCGATCGCGCCGTCCGACACTTCGGGATGATTCTTCAGGATCCACGCGATGCCGTCGGGCTTGTCCTGGCGCTTGCTGACCGGGGTGTAGCGCGGGCCGCGCGTGCGGCGGATCGTGTCCTGCGCCTGCTTGCTCATCTTGAGCTTGTAGTTCGGGTCGTTCTGACCCTTTTCGATTTCTTCCATCGACAGCTCGTGCGCGCGGACGGGATCGCGGCCGGTATATTTGGTCGCGGCGGTCTCGTCGGCGATCGCCTGAACCTCGAGGATGTGGATGCCGCAATATTCGGCGATCTGGACAAAGGTGAGGCCCGTATTGTCGACCAGCCAGGCGGCGGTCGCGTGCGGCATCAGCGGGGTGGCGTCGGCATTGGCCATGACGGAAAGTCTCCAAGCGGAAATAATAAGGGCCGCCCCTCGCGGGGCGGCCGTTCGGCGGCTGATGTAGACCCGTTTCGGGAAAGGGGCAAGTGCGGGGTTTCCGCCCCGGTTGCTCCTCAATAATTGGCCCAGTTCTCCCGCGGAACGTCCGGACCGGGAACGACCTTCAAAACCAGTCCGCGAAAGACCGCCGATATGGCATGGCCGTCGGGCTCATACAGGTTGAGCGAGCGCCGGACCGCCCAGCCCGGTGCCTGCGCTCGCAGATCGAGACCGGTGCCATCCATAATCAGGTGGAGCTTCGCTTGCCGCCCGGCGGGCCGGTCGAAGGTTCCCGAGGGCGGCGTGACGAACCGGGCAACGGCGCTCGCAACGGACGCATAGTCGTCCGGCCGGAGCGGCGCTTCCCACCGCGTCTCGACTTCATACAGATTGCAATCTTCCCGCCCCCGCAGCCGGACAATCACGACGGCCGGTGATTGTCCCATGCCCCGCTCGTAGACGCGGACGACCCAGGAGCGGTGCGGGTAGTTGAGCGATGCAGTCGCCGAGAAGGTGATAAGGCTCTGCCCGTCGCTGGTCGGCGGAAGGCCGGCAGAATCGATGGCAGATGGCATGGGTTGCGGCTGAGCCGGGCATATATTGTCGGCTGGACGCACGCCCCCCGGGACGAGAAGGGCCACCGCGAGGATGCCGCCAGGGAAACGCATCAGCCCACCATCGGGACGAACCCCGGCTCGGCCTCGATCCGCGCGATCCAGCGCTGCACCGCCGGATAGTCGGCGAGCGCGAACAGCCCGCTGCCCTCGGCGACATGCGTATAGGCATAGAGCGCGATGTCGGCGAGCGAGAGGTCCTTCCCCGCAAGCCAGTCATGCCCGGCCAGATGCTCGTCCATCAGCTTCAGCGCCGCGGCACCCGCCGCCTGCTTCGCCGGCACCTGCGCGCGCTGGAGCTCGGTGAAATTCGCCTCGCCGATCCACTTCACCCAGAAACGCAGCGTCGCGACGTTGGGCTCGTGATTATATTGTTCGAAGAACATCCAGCGCAGCATGTCGGCGCGCTCGAACCGGTCATGGGGGATGAGATGCGTGCCGTCGGCGAGCCAGAAACAGGCGGCGTTGCTTTCGGGCAGGAAGCGGTCGCCGACCTGCAGCACCGGAATGTGGCCGTTCGCATTGACCTTCGCTAGAAATTCGGGCGTCCGCGTCTCGCCTTCATGATGTCATATTCGCGCCGCTCGATCGGACAGTCGAGCAGTGCCGCCGTCAGCCGGATCTTGTAGCAATTGCCGCTTGGCGCATATTCGTGAAGGATCGGGAAATCGCCCATCGCAGCCCCTTTCGCCGGTGAATCGCCGCCGGTCCTCGAACCGGCAGCGCTTCTATGCGGCGATCGGAGCCTCCGCAAGCGGTCCTTACGGACCGCAGCGCCACAGCCCCGCAAAGACGCGCTGCGCGCCGTCGACGCGGTCGGCGGTCAGCGTCGCGGGACGCGGCGGCGATTCGCCGCCGCCCGTCGCTGGGCCCACCAGCGCGACGCGGAGCTGAAGCCCTCTGGCAAAGAATTTCGTACCCTTCGCCATCGCGTCGAAGCCGCCATTGGCCGAAATCGCCTCGATCGTATCGCCGACCTTCACAATGCCGCGCGACGGATCCGCGGAGGCGGCGTTGCCCTTTGCGACCAGGATCGGCTGCGCGGCTTCGTCGGCCGCGAAGCTGCACGCGAGTTCGCCCTTCAGCTTTGCGCCCCCGACATCGGCCTCGGTCAGCGCCGCCAGCTCTATCGGCGAGCCGTCGCCGCCGCGCGTCGGAACGTCGGCCGGCTTGATCGCCGGCACCGCGGGTTCGGCCGCCTTGCCCTCGGGCACGACCTCGCCGTCGTAGGATGCGGTCGGGGCTTTTTCGGTTTCGGCGGGCTGGGAGCAGGCGGCAAGGGCAAGCGAGAGAGCGGCGGAAGGAAGCAACAGGCTATGCATTTTCATCGGGAGAGATCATCCTCTTTGATTGGCCCCCTTGCCGATCAACCGCCGATAAAATCGAATGTTCCCTCGGTTCATCCCACCGTGAGCACGATCTTTCCCACGTGCGCCCCCGCCTGCATGCGCGCGTGCGCGGCCCCTGCCGCGGCGAGCGGGAAGCTCTCGTCCATCGCCGGCTTCCACGCGCCTTCGGCGAGCCGCGGCCAGAGCGTACCGTGGATCTCGTCGGCAAGCGCCGCCTTGAACTCGGCGCTCCGCGCGCGCAGCGTCGAGCCGGTGAGCGTCAGCCTGCGGCGCATGACCTGCGAAATGTCGATCTCGACCTTCGCGCCGCGCTGGAAGGCGATCGTCACATGGCGGCCGTCGTCGGCGAGGCATTCGAGATTGCGCGGCACATAGTCGCCGCCGACCATGTCGAGCACCACCTCGACCCCGCGGCCGCCCGTGAAGGTCTTGACCGCCTCGACATAATCCGCGCTCGAATAGTCGACCGCCAGATCGGCGCCGAGTGCGGTCGCCGCGGCGCATTTGTCGGCGCTGCCGCACGTCACGATCACCTTGATGTCGAACAATTTGCAAAGCCCGATCGCGGTCGTCCCGATCCCGCTCGTCCCGCCATGGACCAGCACGGTCTCGCCGTCGCGCACATAGCCGCGCTCGAACAGATTGTGCCACACGGTAAAGACGGTTTCGGGCAGCGCCGCCGCCTCTTCCATCGAAAAGCCCTTCGGCACGGGCAGGCAGCTGCCGACCGGCGCGACGCAATATTCGGCATAGCCGCCGCCCGCGACGAGCGCGCACACCGCCTGCCCCAGAAGCTCGGGATCGCCGCCCGGCCCGACGGCGGCGATCGTCCCCGCAATCTCCAGCCCCGGCAGGTCCGACGCGCCGGGCGGCGGCGGGTAAAAGCCCATGCGCTGCAGCACGTCGGGGCGGTTCACCCCAGCGGCGGCGACGCGGATCAGCGCCTCGCCCGGTCCCGGTTGCGGCACCCGCCGCGTCTCCGGCTGCAGGACCTCGGGTCCGCCCGGCGCGCTGATGGCGATGGCGGTCATTTCTGCTGGCACGCTCGTCACTTGGTAAAATCCCCCACTGGTCCAATCATTCCCGCACCCCTGCCCCGCCTTATTGACAGTGCGGCGACACGGGTCAACAGTCGCGCGCCTTATCCACATCAGGGACCAGGAGGATACGCCATGGACGATGACGACCTTCCCCGCCGCCGCGACGATGTGTTGACAGCATTGGTCAGGCAGCCGCTCGATCCCCTGTCGGTCGACGAACTCGACGACCGCATCGCCGCGCTCGAGGGCGAAATCGCGCGGATCAGGGCGCACCGCAGCGCCGCGACGAGCCAGAAAGCCGCGGCCGAAGCCTTGTTCCGGAAGAGTTAGCGCGATTCCGCACCTCAAATCGTCATCCCGGCGAAGGCCGGGGCCTCCTCGTCGCAACCAGGCGCACCGGCGAGGCCCCGGCTTCCGCCGGGATGACATTCATTCCAAGCCAGATGCCCTCCAGCCTATTCGGCCTCGGTGCTGAGCCCGAGTTCGGGGATACCGATCGAACGACGCCCGCCGAAATCGGCGCGCACGACGATCACGCCCTGCTTTTCCATATATTCGATCAGGCGGCGGATGCGCCCGGGCGAGCGGCTGCCATAGGCGCGGCCGAGGATCTCGTCGTCGGGACAGGGCTCGCCCTCCATCGCGGCGCGCGCGATCTGCAGAAAGGGCGCGAACATATCGTGCGGCAGCCGGTCGGCGACGGCGAGCGCCTCGCGCCAGCGCGGCTCGGCGGGATCGAACACGCCCCCCTTGGCGAGCGCGAAACGGCGGCGGAAGGCGGCGAGATCGAGCGGAACCTTCTTCAGCTTCTGCATCCGGCAGCGCACCGAAAAATCCTGATAGAGGAAGGATTCGGACTGGAAGGCGCAATCGGGGTCGGACAGCATTTCCTGCAATGTCCCGATCACCACCGCGTCGCTCTGCTCGGCCTCCTCGACCGCTTCGAGGATGTCGAGCACCGGCGGCGCATCGACGTCCTCGTGCAGCCCCTCGCTCGCCGCGATGCGCTCCATCACCTCGCTCGCCGCGACCGGCTCGGGTTCGGGCGCGAAGACGCGCGGCGCCGCGGGCGCCTCCATTTCGGTGAAGAGCATCGAGCGCATATCCTCGCCGCCCGCTTGCGGAAGCGGCATCAGGCCGTGCGTCCCGAGGCGCGTCGAGGTCTGCGTCGACCCGATCCGCACCGCGATCGGCCGCCGCGAGATGGCGGGGCCGAGCCCGAGGAAATGCCCGCGCTCGAGGTCGCGGATCGTCTCGGCCTGTCGCCGCTCCATGCCGAGCAGGTCGGCGGCGCGCGCCATGTCGATATCCAGGAACGTGCGCCCCATCAGGAAATTGCTCGCCTCGGCGGCGACATTCTTGGCGAGCTTCGCGAGCCGCTGCGTCGCGATCGCCCCGGCAAGGCCGCGCTTGCGCCCGCGGCACATCAGGTTGGTCATCGCGCCGAGACTCGCGCGGCGGACATTGTCGGCGACATCGCCCGCGATGCTCGGCGCGAACATCTGCGCCTCGTCGACCACCACGAGCGCGGGAAACCAGTGCTCGCGCGGCGCATCGAACAGCGCATTGAGGAACGCCGCGGCGCAGGTCATCTGCGCCTCGATGTCGAGCGATTCGAGGCTGAGGATGATCGACGCGCGATGCTCGCGGATGCGCGCGCCCATCGCCGCGATCTCGCGCTCGTTATAGTCGCCGCCGTTGATCACGACATGGCTGTAGGCGTCGGCGAGCGTCACGAAATCGCCCTCGGGATCGATCACGATCTGCTGCACCAGTGCAGCGCTTTCCTCGAGGATGCGGCGCAGCAGGTGCGACTTGCCCGACCCCGAATTCCCCTGCACGAGCAGGCGCGTCGCGAGCAGTTCCTGCACGTCGATGCGCACGCCCTGCCCCGCGCTGTCGGTCCCGATGTCGATGCTGGTCTTCACGCTGGCCGCCCTATCGGGGCGTCCCGGCAAAGACAACCGCGCGAGCTTTCGGGTCGGCGGATTTTGTCGCGCGACCTTGCCAAGCGGCGCGAACGGGCCGAAAGCGCGGCATGGATTTCGACGACCAGCTCCGCCGCTATTTCGGCACCGCCGACATCGCGGCGATCCACCCCGAGGCGCACGCCGCGGGCACCGAACGGATGCGCGTCGATTTCGGTCTCGAAACCAATCCCGGCCGCCGCTTCGCGCTCTGGGCGCTGATGTATATGCTCGGCGTCGCGCCCGATCTCGATGTGGCGTTCGAGGACGAGGGCGAGCGCAATGTGGCGCGCGACTTCATGGATATGGTCGACCGGACCGGCGAAGGCTGATCCGGAGTGTCGGAAACGACCGGAAGCGGACCTATCCATCATCGTCACCCCGGGGTTGGGCCGGGGGACCACTTGGAGGCGAAAGGTGCTTTCGCATCCAAAAAAAGGGATACCCGGGCCAGCCCAGGAGGGAGAAGATGGGATGCGGGAACGTCTCAAAATCCACCCCAAAGCAGACATCTCTCAAATAACCCTTTCCTACATTATCCGGCTGTGCCAGCTTTCATTTGGCGGATAAATGCGGTCGCTGCCCCGGCTTGCCGGTGCGTCCAAGGTGGGCGTGCCGGGCCGCGAGGTCCAGATCGGGACGCGCACAATGCTGAACTTTACTGAACTTTGGAATATCACGCGGCCTTGCGCCGACCGACCCGGATCAAGTCCGGGGTGACGAGGCGGATTGAAACGCTTGCACCAAAATTCTCAACGTCCCGTTCACCACGCCGCAATCCCCGTCATCGTAATTTCACAAAGCCGACCGCTTTTCCCTTGCGGTGGGACGGCGGCATCGCCACGTTGTGTTCCCAAGGGGGCCGCTCTCCCCGGCCTGGTCCCCGCAAGGAGATGAAGACCATGCCGTCCTTTTCGGAAAGCCTCGAAAAGACCCTGCACAATGCGCTGAAGGCCGCTTCGGAGCGCCATCACGAATATGCGACGCTCGAGCATCTGCTCTACGCGCTGATCGACGACGATCATGCCGCCGAAGTGATGCGCGCCTGCGGCGTCGCGCTCGACGACCTGCAATCGGCGGTCGTCCACTATCTCGACACCGAACTCGACAGCCTGAAGGTCGAGGGGCACAGCGATCCGTCGCCGACATCGGGCTTCCAGCGCGTCGTCCAGCGCGCGATCCTGCACGTCCAGTCGTCGGGCAAGGATGAGGTGACGGGCGCCAACGTCCTCGTCGCGCTCTTCTCCGAACGCGAAAGCTACGCCGTCTATTTCCTCCAGCAGCAGGACCTGACGCGCCTCGATGCGGTCTCCTATTTGAGTCACGGCGTCGGCAAGGGCGGCAAGCCCTCGCCGCAAGCCGAGCCCGAGGAAAAGGAAGAGACGAAGGACAAGGGCGAAGGCAAGTCCAAGAAGGAAACCGCGCTCGACCAGTTCACCGTCAACCTCAACGAAAAGGCCAAGATCGGCAAGGTCGACCCGCTGATCGGCCGCAGCGCCGAGGTCGACCGGACGGTGCAGATCCTTTGCCGCCGCTCGAAGAACAACCCGCTCTACGTGGGCGACCCCGGTGTCGGTAAGACCGCCATCGCAGAGGGCCTGGCCCGCAAGATCATCGAGGGCGACGTTCCCGA
>CBJKNR010000029.1:0-16798 GCA_966417555.1 uncultured Sphingopyxis sp. | reverse complement strand
GTCCCGATATTCGCGCCGCCGAGCGCCGCCTTGCCGCCGATACGGCGCGCATCGGCGTCGCGACGGCGGACCTGTATCCGCGCATCACGCTCGGCGGCTCGGCGGGTTCTACGGGCACGGGCTTCGGCGATGTGTTCGGCGGCGGACCGCTGCGCTGGCTGCTCGGGCCCTTGCTCAACTGGGCCTTTCCGAATCAGGAGCCCGCGCGCGCGCGTATTGCAGCAGCCGAGGCCGATACGCAGGCGTCGCTCGCCGAATTTGACGGCACGGTGCTGCGCGCGCTCGAGGAAACCGAGACGGCGTTGTCCTCCTATGCGCGCTCGCTCGAACAAAGGCAGGCGCTGCGCGCGGCGCGCGACGAGTCCGAGCGCGCCGCGCGGATCGTCCGTGCGAAGCGCGAGGAAGGCGCGTCGGATTCGTTCGAGTGGCTCGACGCCGAACGCACCTTCGCCGAGGCCGAGGCGACGCTCGCCGAGCAGGACGGGCAGATCTCGCGCCGCCAGATCGCGCTGTTCCGCGCGCTTGCGGGAGGCTGGTCGAGTTAGGCGCCGCTCAGACGATATTGTTCGCCGCGCCGCCGGGCGACCAGAGCTGCGCCGCGAGCCGGTGCAGCGCGCGCGACAGCGCGCGGCGATCGATCGTGCCGCCGAGCGAGATCCGCATTGCCTTCGGCGCGTCGGGGGCCATCGCGAACCGGTCCGACGGCACCGCCGACAGCCCGTCGAGCGCCAGCGCCGCGGCGAGCATGTCGGGGCCGATATCTTCGGGCAGCGGCAGCCAGAGGTGATAGCCTTGCGGATGCGCCGAATGACGCGCGTCGCCGAGAATCGTGCGCGCGAGCTTTTGCCGCCATGCCGCTTCCTTGCGCACCGCGTCGACCAGCGCGTCGAATGTCCCGTCGGCGAGCCATAGCGAGACCATCGCGGCGTTGAGCGGCGGCGCCATCACCGCGCTTTCGTGCTGCGCCGACGCGAGCTGCATCGCTTGGGCCACCCCCGGCGCGCGCACGAAGCCCACGCGCAGCGCGGGCGAGACGATCTTCGCCATGCTCGCGATGTACCAGCCGATGCCGGGCGCGAAGCTGGTGATCGCGGGCAGCGGCGCGTCGGGAAGCAGACCATAGGCGTCATCCTCGATGATCTGCACGCCCGCACCGTCGGCCCATGCGGCGATGGCCTTGCGATCTTCGGCCGTGATCGTCGTCGCGGTCGGATTGTCATTCGTCGGGACCACGTAAAGAGCGCGGAGCGGGGCGTCGGCGTGCGCGGCTTCGAGTGTGGCGGCGCTGATTTCGGCGAGCGGGACGAGGTGGGCGCCGATCCGCTGCGCGACGGCGCGGAAGCCCGGATAGGCATGGAGCCCGCACGCGACGCGATCGCCGGGCTTCAGGATCGTCGATGCAATCGCATGGAGTCCGTTCTGCGCGCCGGCGGTGACGACGATCTGCTCGGGATCGGACGACAGGCGAACGCGCCGCAGCAGGTCGGCGCCGCTCTCGCGGTCCGCCGCCCCGCCGCCGGGGCGCTGATAGTGGAGGCGCGCGATGCCGCCGCCGCGCGCCAGCGTGCCGAGCGCCGAGGTCATTGCTTCGGCGAGGCGCGAGTCCGCCGCGACCGGCGGGCTGTTCATCGCGATGTCGCTTTGCGCGCTCGTGGCGACCTCGCCCGTCCGCACCGCGTCGCTGATGAAGCTGCCCGCACGGCCGCGCGCGACGATCAGCCCGCGCTGGCGCGCGAGGTCATAGGCCCTGGTGACGGTGGTAAGGTCGATGCCGAGCCGCGCCGCGAGGTCGCGCTGCGGCGGCAGGCGGTCGCCGTGACGAAGCTCGCCGCGCGCGACGGCGGCGGCGATCGCGGTCGTCACCGCCTTGTATTTGGGTCCTGCGGCGCCCGCGATGTCGGGCGCCCAGCTATCCGCCACGCTCGTCGGCTTCATGCTTTTCACGCGCATTGAGCTTTGCCCACAGATGTTCGGTGCCCGATTCCTGCGCGTTGTTCACATATTGCGAGGCGACCAGCCAGCCCTTGATCGGGCGCAGCGGGAGAACGCAGCCGATCACCATCACCGGGATCGAGAAGACAAGGTGGACCCACAGCGGCGGACTGTAGGCGATCTGCAGCCACACGATGACGAAGGTCAGCGGGAAGGCGACGATGCATTGCGAGAAAAAGGCGGGGCCGTCGTCGGGCGCGGCGAAGCTGAAATCGAGTCCGCAATTGTCGCAGCGGTCGGCGAGCCTCAGCCACGAGCGAAACATCCGCCCCTTGCCGCATTCGGGGCATTTGCCGTGCCATCCTGACCACAGGATCCAGCGCAATTTTTCATTGCCGACGTCGCCGCTTGTCATGTCCGACTCCGATGAAGGCATATATGCCATGCAAAGTGCATATGGAGAACCGGACAGGAAAATCGAAGAATTTCATCAAGTCTATGTAATCACGTATTTATAGTAGGGAGCAGGCCATTATGCATGGAATTAGATCGGATCCCAAACCATGCATAATGGAAATTCAGGCGGGTCGCTGCCGCGAAAGCGCCTTTTGCAGGTTCGATCTTCGTTCGAGTGAAAGCGGGCCGCCGCTGTGCAGAGTGCCGCCCCGGCCATCGTTTACGCCGCTTTTACCAGTCCCGGTGCACAAGATTTACCGATGTTTGCGACTGGGGATAAATGATGGACAGCATGCGCGGCCTGCTTTCGGGCAGCCATGACCAGGATGACGGGGCGATCGATGCACCTCCGTCCGTCGGCGTCGACGAACGGCGGATGCAGGTGCGGGCCTATAATTACTGGGCCTCCCTGCTTGCCGACCGCGCTTACCCGTCGGTCGAGGATCTCGACCTCGAAAGCGCCGATTTCGGGGCCTGGTCGGTGCTCCTCGATTTCACCCAAGGCATCGAGAATCCCGGAATCGCTTTCCTCGGCGACCGACTGCGCGACGAATCGCAGATCGACGAGGACGTGCATTACATCAGCCAGATCCCCGGCCGCTCGCTGCTGTCGCGGCTGACCGACCATTATCTCCAGATCATCGCGAACCGCGCGCCGATCGGCTTCGAGGCCGAGTTCGAGAGCGATCGCGGCGTGACGATCATGTACCGCGGCATATTGCTGCCCCTCTCGTCCGACGACGACACGATCGACTTCATCATGGGCGTGATCAACTGGAAGGAAATTGCTCCCGCCGATCAGGCCGAGGAGCTGCAATTGTCGGTCGAGCAGGCGCTGCGCAGCGCCCCGCCGCTCACCGCGCCGGTGCCGGTCTGGGCCGACGGCCCCGACTCGGGGCATCTGGGCGACGATGTCGTCGCCGACGCCGCGCCCGGCTTTGCCGCGCTGAACGGCGGCGCCGGTCCGTTCGCGGACGATCCGGCGAACGACGACGAGGTGCCCGCCGATCCGGGGCAGGACGCCGGACTCGCCGACTGGCTGGCGCTCGCGCGCGAGACCGCCGAGCGCGCGATCGCCGCCGACAGCCGGAGCCGCGGTGCGCTCTATCAGGCGGTCGGCAAGGCATGGGACTTCGCGCTCGCGGCCGAGGAACAGCCCGAAGCCCTTGCCGAGATGCTGGGCGATGCCGGGCTTGCGGTGCAGGATCGCGCGCCGATGACGCCGATCGTGAAGCTGGTTTTCGGCGCCGCCTATGACAAGACGCGCCTTGCCGAATATGCCTGCGTTCTTGGCCACGCGAAGGAGGAAGGTGTCGGCCGCGGCGAGCTCGCTTCCTATCTCGACCGCTATCCGGGCGGGCTCAAGGGGCTGGTCAGGGACGCGCGCGCGCGCCGTAAGCCTGAAGTCGCCAGCGAACGGCCGGATGAGAAGCTTGAAGCGCTGCGCCGTGCGCACCCCGCGCTGATCCTGGAGCATGATGCCGGCGATGCCGAATTCGTGGTGCTGATCGCGCGCGCGATGCCGGGCGGACATATCGGGATCGTCGCCAAGGCGGCGGACGATCCTGCGCTGGTCGCGAGGCTGGCGAAAAAGGCGATCGCGATCACGCCCGCGGCGTGAGAGCGTTCACGCAACAGACGACCTCAAAATTGAAATATTTTTACGTGGAGTGGCGAACGAGGCCTTGAGCCGCACGCGCCAGAGGCGCATAGGGGGCAGCAGCGAACGGACCCCCGCCGATCGTCGGCTGGGATCCCCCTCTTTTGGTTCGGGATGCTGCACCTTATGCCTCAGAATATGTCCGAAACGCCGGAAACGGACACGCCGACCCCCTCCACCATCAAAATTCCTCCCAAAATCGCCGCCGCCTATCTGGCTGCGCTCGCCGGCAGCGCGCTGCCGGGCGAGGGTGACGATATGGACAAGGCCGCACTGACCGAGGCGAGCCAGTTCGCTGCGCGCGCCGCGCTCGACCGCACCGCCGAAACACCGTCGCTGCTGCTCGAACCGATCGCAGCCGACGGCACCGACCGCCGCATGCGGCTCGTCATCATCAACGACGACATGCCCTTCCTCGTCGATTCGACGTCGCAGATCGCCGCGGCGCAGGGCCTCGCGGTCCATCGCATCCTCCACCCCGTCGTCACCGTGAAGCGCGATGCCAACGGGCATCTGCAGGAAGCCGGCGAGGGATCGGCGCGCGAGTCGGTGATCTATATCGAACTCGAACGCGGCGATGCGCGCGCGCGGCGGCGTTTGCTCGACGCGCTCGAAGCCGCGCTGCGCGACGTACGCGCGGCGGTGCGCGACTGGCGCGCGATGCGCGCCGCGATGCTCGCCGACGCTGCGATGCGGGTCGAGGGCGAGGCCGCCGAACTGCTCCGCTGGTTCGAGGGCGGGGCGATGACCCAGCTCGGCCACGAATGGCGTACGCGGGGCGGCGAAGTGCAGGACCCGCTCGGTATCAGCGAAAGCGCCGACGGCCAGCTGCTGTCGCCCGCCGCGCTCGAGGCCGCGTTCGCCTGGTTCGACGCTCAGGAAAAAGCGGGGGGAGGCCATGCGCCGCTGCTGATCAAGTCGAACCGGCTGTCGGCGGTGCATCGCCGCGTGCTGCTCGATCTCGTTGTCGTGCCCGAGCTCAAGGGCAAGAAGGTCGAGCGCCTGTCGATCCACGCGGGCCTTTGGACCAGCGCCGCGCTGTCGACGCCGCCGGCGAAGGTGCCGGTGCTGCGCGCGCAGCTCGACGCGCTGATGGCGAAATTCGGTTTCGACCCGACGGGTCATGCGGGCAAGGCGCTCGCACACGCGCTGACCGCGTTGCCGCACGACCTGCTGATCGCGTTCGACGCGGCGTCGCTCGAGGAACTGGTGCTGACCTCGATGTCGATCACCGACCGGCCGCGGCCGAAGGTGGTGACGGTGCGAAGCGCACTTGGCCGCCACCTCTTCGCCTTTGTCTGGCTGCCGCGCGACGAGGTGTCGACCGGGCGCCGGATCGCGGTCGAGGCGCTGCTTGTGCGCGAAGCGAAGGCTGGCGTGATCGGCTGGACGATGGTGCTCGAAGACGGCGGCGCGGCGCTGTTGCGCTACACGCTCGATCTGCGCAGTGGCGGGGTCGTTCCTGACACCGAGGCGCTCAATGCCCAGCTCGAACAGATGGTGCGCGGCTGGCAGCCCGAGGTCGAGGCGGCGCTCGCGAAGCGCGGCGATCCGGGGCGTGCGGCGGCGCTTGCGGCGCGCTTTGCGCCGACCTTCCCGCCCAATTACCGCAATCTCTATAATCCCGAGGAAGCCGCGCGCGATATCCTCCGTCTCCGCGATCTTGACGCCGCAAACCCGCGCAGCGTCCGGCTCGCGCGCAAGAGCCTCGACGGCGACGACCGGCTGCGGCTCAAGGTCTATAGCGCGGTCGGCCCGCTGGCGCTGTCCGACGTCGTTCCCGCGCTCGAACATTTCGGTTTCGAGGTGCTCGAGGAAATTCCGACGACGCTCGGTTCGGCGCGCGCGCCCGGCAGCGACGATGGCGACGAAACGCCGCTCGTGATCCATGATTTCACGCTGCGTCTGCCCGCGAATGTCGACGAACTCGCGCTGCTTCCCTATGCCGAAACGCTCGAGGGCGCGATCGCGGCGGTGCTCGATGGCCGCGCCGAGAATGACGCATTCAACGAACTCGTGCTCACCAACCAGACCGACCCGCGCGCGATCGTCTGGCTGCGCGCCTGGTTCCGTTACCTGCGCCAGGGCGGCTCGGCCTATGGCATGGACACGGTGGTCAGCGCGCTCCGCCACGCGCCGAAGCTGACCGCGGCGCTGATCGAGCGCTTCCGCGCGCTCCACGACCCGAAAGCACGCGACGCGAAGCGTGCCGAGGCGCTCGCCGCCGAAATCCTCGCCGACTTTGCCGACATCAAGTCGATCGACGAGGATCGTATCCTCCGCCTGTTCCATGCGGTGATCGGCGCGACGCTGCGCACCAACGCGTTCGCGCCCGCCGCCGAAGAGGCGCTGGCGTTCAAGATCGATTCGGCCCAGGTACCCGGGCTGCCCAAGCCGTTGCCATGGCGCGAGGTCTGGGTCTATTCGCCGCGCGTCGAGGGCATTCACCTGCGCGCCGGTCCGGTCGCGCGCGGGGGCCTGCGCTGGTCCGATCGCCGCGACGACTTCCGCACCGAAATCCTCGGGCTGATGAAGGCGCAGCGCGTCAAGAACGCCGTGATCGTGCCGACCGGCGCGAAGGGCGGCTTCTATCCCAAGGCGCTGCCCGACGCGGCGCTCGACCGCGATGCCTGGTTCGCCGAGGGCACCGAATGCTATCGCATCTTCATCCGCTCGCTGCTGTCGATCACCGACAATCTGGTGGGTGGCAAGGTCGTGCATCCGAAGGGCGTCGTGATCCACGACGGCGACGATCCCTATTTTGTCGTCGCCGCCGACAAGGGCACCGCAACCTTCTCCGACGTCGCCAATGCGCTCGCGATGGAGCGCGACTTCTGGCTCGGCGATGCGTTCGCGAGCGGCGGGTCGAAGGGTTATGACCACAAGGCGATGGGCATCACCGCCAAGGGCGCGTGGCTCTCGGTTCGGCGCCACTTCGCCGAAATGGGCGTCGATGTGCAGACCGACACGATTCGCGTCGCCGGTTGCGGCGACATGTCGGGCGACGTGTTCGGCAACGGCATGCTGCTGTCGAAGGCGATCCAGCTCGTCGCGGCGTTCGACCATCGCCACATCTTCCTCGACCCGAATCCCGATCCGGCGAAGAGCTGGAAGGAACGCGAGCGGATGTTCAACCTGCCGCGCTCATCCTGGGCCGATTATAACGCCAAGCTGATCTCGAAGGGCGGCGGTATCTTCCCGCGCAGCCAGAAGAGCATTCCGCTGAGCCCCGAGGTGCAGGCGCTGCTCGGCCTGTCGGTCAGCGAAATCGACCCCGGCTCGCTGATCTCGGCGATCCTCAAGGCGCCGGTCGACCTCTTGTGGTTCGGCGGCATCGGCACCTATGTGAAGGCAGCGAGCCAGAATAATGCCGAGGTCGGCGATCCCGCGAACGACGCGCTGCGCGTCGATGCCGAGGACCTGCGTGTCAAGGCGGTCGGCGAGGGCGCGAATCTCGGCGTCACGCAGGCCGCGCGCATCGCCTTTTCGGCGAAGGGCGGGCGGATCAACACCGACTTCATCGACAATTCGGCCGGCGTCGACTGCTCGGATAACGAGGTCAATATCAAGATCGCGCTGAACCGCGAGATGGCCGAAGGGCGTCTGTCGCAGGAGGACCGTGACGCGCTGCTCGTGCGCATGACCGACAATGTGTCGGAGCTGGTGCTCGAGGACAACCGGCTGCAGGCGCTCGCGCTGTCGATCGCCGAAAAGGGCGGATCGGCAGCGGTGCCGTCGCTGGTGCGGATCATGGAGACGTTCGAGGGCGCCGGGCGGCTCGACCGCAAGGTCGAGGGGCTCGCCGCGAATGACGAGCTGCTGCGCCGCGCGGGCGAGGGGCTCGGGCTGACGCGCCCCGAACTCGCGGTGCTGCTCTCGACCGCGAAGCTCGCGCTGCAGGATGCGATCGAGCATAGCGACCTGCCGGACGATCCGGCGCTGGCGAGCGATCTTGCCGCGGCCTTCCCCGACGAGATGCAGCGCGACTTTGCGCAGGCGATCGCCGACCACCAGCTGCGCCGCGAAATCATCGCAACGAAGATCGCGAACCGCATCATCAACCGCATGGGCATCGTCCATCCGTTCGAGCTGGTCGAAGAGGAAGGCTGCGCGCTCGGCGACATCGCCGCGGCGTTCGTTGCGGTCGAGCGATTGCTCGACATGCCGGCAATCTGGGACGCGCTCGATGAGGCGAAGATCGACGAGAGCGTCCGCCTGTCGCTGTTCGCGCAGGCGGCGTCGGCGATGACCTCGCAGATGGCCGACCTGCTCCGCGTTACCCAGACGCTGTCGCAGCCGGGACCGGTCGTGGCGCGGCTCGAGCCCGGCGTCGACCGCCTGACCGCAGGCGTCGATGCGCTGCTCAGCCCGTCGGTGAAACGTCAGTGGGACATGCTCGCGCAGCAGCTGCTCGATGCGGGGGCGCCTGAAACGCTGACCTCGGCGGTCGTCCGCCTGTTCAAGACCGACGGCGCGATCGGCATCGTTGATCTCGCCGAGCGGCGCGGCGACGATGAGGTCGCGGTGACGCGCGCCTTCACCCATCTGGGCGAGGCGCTCGGGCTCGACTGGGCGCAGACGCTGGCGGCGCATATGAGCCCCGCCGATCCGTGGGAGCGCCTGCTGGTCAACAGCCTCGCGCGCGATTTCCAGCAGATGCGGCTGACCTTCCTCGCGGGCCTGCCGAAGGGCGACCTCGACGCTGCGGTGACCAAATGGCTCGCCGATCACGGCCCGCGCGTCGCGCAGTTCCGCAGCACCGTCGACCGCGCACGGATGATCCCGAACCCGAACGGCGCGATGCTGTCGCACATCGCCGGGCAGGCGCGCGGATTGCTGGGGCGGTAAACATCATCGTCATTGCGAGCGGCGAAGCCGCGCGGCAATCCAGAGTATGCGTAAACCGCTCTGGATTGCTTCCCCCGGCTTTCGCCGGGGTCGCAATGACGGATCCATGGGGTAGTTTTATATGCCGTTCCAGCCCCGCGTCGCGATCCTCGTTCCGGCGCCCGACTATTATGAGAAGTGGCAGCCCGCTTTTGCCCGCAAGGCGGCGGCGCTGACCGCGGCCGGGCTGATCGTCGAGCAGCGCGTGTGGACCGATCCCGGCGACCTGTCGGGTTACGACCTGATCCTGCCGCTCTTCGCCTGGGGTTACCAGCGCGACGTGGCGGGCTGGTATGCGCTGCTCGCTCGGCTGGAAAGCGAAGCGCTGCCGGTGGTCAACCCGGTGCCGGTGCTGCGCTGGAACAGCGACAAAGCCTATCTCGCCGAGCTCGGCGGCAAGGGCGTCGCGGTCGTGCCGACGGTCGAGGTCGACGCGCTCGACGACGCGGGTCTTGCCGGGGCGATGGCCGAGCTCGGGGTCGACGAAATCGTCATCAAGCCCGCAATCTCGGGCGGCGCCGACGGGACGCATCGCATCGCGCCCGGTGCGCCGATCCCGGCCGACGCATTGGGGCAGCGCCGGCTCGTCCAGCCGCTGATGCCCGGCATCCTGACCGACGGCGAATATTCGCTCTTCTTTTTCGGCGGCAAGTTCAGTCACGCGATTGTCAAGCGTCCGGCATCGGGGGATTTTCGCGTGCAGGAACAGTTCGGCGGGCGCGAGACGGTGTGGGATGCGAGCGATGCGGCGCAAGCGCTCGCGGCGGCCGCACTGGCGGCGGCGCCCGCCCCGCCGGTCTATGCCCGCGTCGATATGGTCGCCGATGCAATGGACAAGCTCCACATCATGGAACTCGAACTGATCGAGCCGTCGCTGTTCCTGCATCACACACCCGACAGGGGCGCGGCGTTCGGGCATGCGGTGGCGCGGGTGCTTTCGGCCTGAACCGGCCGTCCGGCACTATTGTTTTGCGCTCTGCGCCATCGGGGCCGACTGGCTGGCAACGAGTTGCCAGCGCCCGTCGCGATGCACGAGCACGTTCAGCATGCGCAATGACATCTCGCCGGGCGTGCCGCGATAGGTGCCCTTCAGGCTTTCGATGCAACTGACCACCGCAGTATCGCCGAAAATGCCGATATGGACGTCGGTGTCGCGAATATATTCGGGCCGGATCAGGCGCGCGGCGAACAACGCGATGTCGTCGTCGCGCGGTACGACGCCCCCGTTCATCTGGCCGATGCGCAGGTCGGCGTCGTAGAATTTTTCGAGAAAGACCGTGTCGCCCTTCACGCGCGCCTCGGCCCATTGATCGATCAGGCGCGCGACTTCGGCTTTCCGGGCTTCGTCGCCGGCCGATGTCTCGGCCGCCGCATGAAGCGGAGCAAGAATCAGCAGGGCGGCGATCAAGGGGCGAAGCATAAGGGGCATGGCGACCTCCCGGGGGCGTCGCCTTATAGCTCGTCTTCGCCCTGGCGAGAAGGGGAGCCCGGGGTGCCCGATTTTGCCGTTTCGCGGCGCCACAGCCATTGCCGGATCGCCGAGGTCAGGTTCGGCGGGTCGTTTGCTTCCATCCGTTCGACGTCGATCCGCGCGACGAGCGCGTTGACCGGGAGTGCCTGCCGCGCGGCCTCGGCCTCGAGTGCGTCCCAGAAGACGGGCTCGAGGCTGATCGAAGTCGGGTGGCCGGCGATCGTCACCGAGCGTTTGACGGGGGGATGGAGGGGGCTGACCATGATCCGAGGTTAGCGCCCAAACCGGGGACAGCAAAGCCGCCGCTGGCCGTGCCGATGGCTGCCGTTTGCGGCACCGGCGCCTGGTCTCGTCGTTGGCTGCGCGAACGCCTTCGCTCCGCGCCTGCCACCGTCAGTACATGTGCTGGCCCCCGTTGATGCTCATCGTCGATCCGGTCACGAAGCCCGCATCCTCGCTGCACAGAAAGGCGACGCCGCGCGCGATCTCGTCGGCCTGGCCGAGGCGGCCGACCGGGATCTTGGCGACGATCTTTTCGAGCACCGGCGCGGGCACCGCGGCGACCATGTCGGTGTCGATATAGCCCGGTGCGATCGCGTTCACCGTGACGCCCTTCTTCGCGCCTTCCTGCGCAAGCGCCTTGGTGAAGCCGTGGATGCCCGATTTGGCCGCGGCATAATTGACCTGGCCGTACTGGCCCGCCTGGCCGTTGATCGACCCGATGTTGACGATGCGGCCCCAGCCGCGTTCGACCATGCCGGGAAAGCATGCCTTTGCCATGTTGAAGCAGCCGCCGAGGTTGACGCGCATGACGTCGTCCCAATCGTCGTAGCTCATGCGCGCGAGGGTGCCGTCGCGGGTGATGCCAGCGTTGTTGACCACGATGTCGATCGGGCCGACCTCGGCCGCGATCTCAGCGCAGCTGTCGAGGCACGCCTGATGGTCGCCGACATCCCACTTCATCGCCCTGATGCCGGTGCGCTCGGTGAATTCGCGCGCCTTTTCGTCATTGCCGGCATAGTTGGCGACGACGGTGACGCCCTGGTCCTTCAGTTTGAGCGAAATCGCTTCGCCGATGCCGCGGCTGCCGCCGGTGACGATTGCTATACGTGCCATAAATCCAGCTCTCCCACAGAGTTATGGCATCATGATTAGGCCGCAGCGCCGGGCGCCGCAAGTTGACCGGGACGTCAATCGCAAAGCTATTCAGACAGACTCCAGATCGGGATTCCGGCCGCTCAGCCGGACCCGCAGCTTCGAAAAGTCGCCGATCGCGAGGTCAGCCCTGTCGATCGTGACGACGAGATTGTCGTCGCCGCCGAACCTGCGGCTCATCAGGCCGCTGCTCGGCAATTCGAGCAGGACCAGGCCGTGGTCCGCATCGAAGTCGTCGAGGTGGCCGAGTGGTGCGCCGCCCATCGCCGCCATCTCGCGCGCCGCGAGATCCTGCCACCAGGGTTCGTAAAAGGCGCGCGCCGGGGCCGAAAGATTGTCGGGATTGGCGCACCAGGCATGTTTCGCCCGGTCGAACAGGATCGTCTGATAATCATGGACCCACAGATTCGCATCGGGCCGGTGCGTCGTCAGCGGCAGCGTGACCGTCTCGCTCCGCCCGGCGCCGGTTTCGGGATCGATCGCGCTGACCGTCGTCGCCCAGCGGATCGCGTGCAGCGCCGCCATCACCGCGGTGGCATCGCCGGGCGAGAAGTCATCGCGCGCCGCGCTGTCGTGGACGATGCCGATGATTTCCCTGGCGCGCGTGCGCGCGTCGCGGTTGATCGCGGCGCGTTGTTCGACTTCGTCGCCGGACGCGAGAGCCGCTGCCGGCGCCTCATCCGCGGCGAGTGTGTCGAGCCGCGATTCGAGCAGCGTGACCATCGCGGTCATGCTGCCCCAGTCGAACGGATGGAAGGCCGGGTCGGCAATGTCGTAGCCGCGTTCGAAAAGCTGGTCTCCGGCCCCGTCGGCTTGGCCATCATCGCGGGGATCGGGATCGCCGGGGCCGACCGCGACCAGATCCACGGGCCATTCGGGAAAGGCGCGGATCGCAAAAGGCGCGAGGTCGCCGGTAGAGAGATTGCCGTGCGGCCCGAACCAGCCCTCGGGATCGTTGAGCGTGAAAGGCGGTGCAAGCGGGGCGCCGGGTTCGCGGATATGGAGGACGCGCACGTCGGGCCTCCGGCGATGGATGAAAAAGGCAAGCGCACCGGCGCGCGGCCCGAGCCCGCCCCACAGGTCGCGGGGCAGGGCGCTGCAATCGATTTGCGCGAGAAAATCGGCAGGCTGATCGTCGATCTGCGGCCACGCCATCCCCGCGGACAGCCGCGGACGGCCGCCGAGCCAGCTGTTGGTCGATATGGCATCGCGCGGCGGAATCTGCGGGACAAGGCGAAGCGACACGGCTTCGGCTGCGACTGGCGCGATCCGCTGGGCGGCTTCTTTGACTTCGATCATGGTCGATTCGGGTTCGAGAGCGGGGGGCTCGACCATGGAAACCGGTTCGGCCGCGGGTCGATATTCGGGCTCGGCCGGCATGTCCAACGGGGTCTTGCGGCTGATTCGCGCGAGCCGCGAAGGCGAGATTTCCACCTCTTCCGGAGCCGGCGCGGACTTGCGCGCGAATTTCGGCAATCGGCTTTCGCCGGCCGTGCGCGGTGCCTTGGGCGCCGCGGGGGCGGACTGCGGGCGGCGCGACCGCCATATCGCAAAAACGATCGCCGCGAAGGCCAGCGTGACTCCGGCCAGCGTCAGCGTGGCCGTTGCAATCTGGTCCATGGCGTTTCTCCGATTCGGGGGGCGTGCCCGGTGTCCTGACCCTGGTCTGGCGCCGCTTCGGATCAATCTAGCGCAGGGACCTAAACAGTTGGTAAGCGCGGCCGGTCAGAGCCAGCCCGCCAGTTCGCGGCGGATCAGCGCTTCGAGCATCGCCATGCCGGGCGCTTCGGCATTGAGGCAGGCGAGATAAGCGAACTGTTTTCCACCCGCGCCTTCAAACTGCGCCTTGCCGCGGATCGCCAGCTCTTCGAGCGTTTCGAGGCAATCGGCGGCAAAGCCCGGAGCGAAGACGGCGACGCTGCAGCCTTCGCGGCCCAATTGTTCGAGCCGCGCATCGGTCGCGGGTTCGAGCCATCTGGCGCGGCCGAAGCGCGACTGGAAGGCGACCTCGACCGGACGGCCGAGCGCTTCCGACAGGAGCCGTGCCGTCGTCTGGCACTGGTCGTGATAGGGATCGCCGAGCGTGCGCGTGCGTTCGGGCATGCCGTGAAAGCTTGCGAGCAGCACGTCGGGTGCAAAGTCGAGCGACGCCAGCGCCGTTTCGACCGAAGCCTCGAGCGCCGCCAGATAGGCCGAATCGTCATGATAGGGTGGCAAAAAGCGGATCGCCGGCTGCCAGCGCAGCGTCCTCAGGTGCGCCCCGACGGCATCGACCACCGTCGCGGTCGTCGCGGCGCAATATTGGGGATAGAGTGGCGCGACCAATATGCGCTCGCATCCTGCGGCCTTGAGCGCGTCGATCGCTGCGCCGATCGCCGGCTGGCCGTATCGCATCGCATGGGCGACGCGCACGCCTTCACCGAGCGCTGCCTGCAACGCGTTCGCCTGACGGCGCGTGATCGCGGCGAGCGGCGATCCTTCGTCGGTCCACACCTGCGCATAGGCATGCGCCGATTTTTTCGGCCGCGTGGGCAGGATGATTCCGCGCAGGATCGGCTGCCAAAGGATCTGCGGGATTTCGACGACGCGGCGATCGGACAGGAATTCGGCCAGATAGCGCCGCACTGCCGGTGCATCGGGCGCGTCTGGGGTGCCGAGGTTGACCAGCAGCACGCCGATCTGCGATGCCCGCGTCATAGCGGGTGCGCCGACAGCGGAATGCGGCGGATGCGGCGGCCGGTCGCGGCGAACATCGCATTGGCGATCGCGGGCGCGACGACGGGGACGCCGATCTCGCCGAGCCCGCCGGGTTCGCGGTCGCTGTCGATGAATTCGACGAGGATCTGCGGCGTCTGCGAAAGCCGGGGCAGGCCGAGCTGGCCGAATCTGCGCGCGGTCGCGACGCCGCCTTCATAGTCGGTCGTCGCGCCGACCGCGGCGGCGAGGCCGAAGATCAGCCCGCCCTCGACCTGCTGGCGCGCGATCGCCGGATTGACGAGGCGCCCGGCGTCGACGACTGCTACCAATTGTCCGACCTGCAGCCCTTTCTCGCTCGGCCGCGCGGTCGCCATCAGCGCGATATGACTGCCGCGCATCGAGTGGCAGGCGAGACCCTGCGCGGTGCCCGAGAGCCCGCCCTCCCAGCCGCCGAGGCTCGTCGCGGTGAGCAGGCAGCGCGCGAGCAGCGGCGCGTCGCCGAGCATCGCCATACGATAGGAGAGTGCGTCGGATCCGGCGCGCGTCGCCATCTCGTCGACGAAACATTCGGTGAAGAAGGCGGTGTAGCTGTCGGCATTGCCGCGCCAGCGGCCGGTCGGCAGGCCGATGTCGGCGGGGCAATGGTCGACGGCGTGGTGCGGGATCGCATAGCCGATCGCCGCCCCCTCGACCGCCGCGGCATCGGCGTGGCCGACCGCGGCGCGCTGCGCGACGTCACAGGGGCTGTTGTCGAACAGGCGGTCGCGCACCTCGTGGTTGGTCGCGGGCACCGCGATGCGCGATACCAGCGCGTCGATCCCGCCCGCGGCGTTGAGCGTCGCGGTCAGCTTCGCGCGCGCCGGCGCACGGGGCGGCAGGCGCATGATCTCTTCGGCGCGCGACCATGCGAGCTGGACAGGTCGCCCCACCTCGAGCGCGATGATCGCTGCCTGCACCGCGACATTGTGGTCGAGGCAGGCGTCGAACGATCCGCCCGCCATCATCGGGAACAGCGTGACATTCGCCGGCGTGAGGCCCGTCGCGCGCGCGATCGCGTCGCGGCACTGCGCCGGCGCCTGCGTTGCGACCCAGACGCGCAAGCCCTCGCCGTCGGGCGCTGCGGTCGCACTGCGCGTTTCGATGGGGGCGTGGAGCGCGGGCGCGACGGCATATTCGGCGGCGATCTTCTTGCGCCCCTCCATCGCCCCGGCGACGTCGCCCGCGCTCGCGATGCGATAGCCGTCCTCCTTCAGCGCCGCCTTCAGCGCCTTGTCGATCCGCGCAGTCGAGATCGGCGTGCCTTCGGTTTCGAAAAGGGGGGCGAAGCGGTCGAGCGCGCGGTTCGCCGCCCACCAGTTGCGCGCGACCGTCGCTATCCAGCGTTCGTGGGTGACGACATGCAACAGGCCCGGCGAGGCGAGCCCCTGCTTGCGGTCGATGCCCTTCAGCCGCGTCGCGCCGAGCGGACCCTGCCGGATCGCGGCGAAGACCATGTCGGGCAGGCGGATGTCGCCGGCATAATTGGCCGACCCGTCGATCTTCGCCGGCAGGTCGAGCCGCGTCAGTTCCTTGCCATAAAGCGGGTCGGCAGTGCTCGCGCGGTAGACGGGTTCGGCGGGCGGTTCGAGCAGCGCCGCGGCCGCCGCGACGTCGCCGAAGCGAAGCCTATTCTTGCCGTGGATGACGAAGCCGTCCTGCGTGTCGCACTCTTCCCAGTCGACATCCCACCGCTTCGCCGCCGCCATCATCAGGAGCGCGCGCGCCTGCGCCGCGGCGGCGCGGCACGGCGCCTCGAACATCCGCACCGACGAGCTGTTCGCGGTCAGCATTACCGCGTGGCGCACCGCCCATTCGCGGCGCGCCCAGCTGCGCACGTCGGACACGAAATGGGGGACGCCCGCGCGCGGCGTGAAGACCGCGCTATCCTCGTCGACGACCAGTGTATTGGTATAGAGCGGGTTGATCGGCGCGGTTTCGACTGCGATCGTGCGCCAGTCGGCACCGAGCTCGTCGGCCATGATCTGCGGCAGCAGCGTGGTGACGCCCTGGCCCATCTCGCATTGCGGGACGATCGCGCTGATATGGCCGTCGTCGCCGATCTTGAGGAAGGCGTTGAAGACATGTTCGTCGGGGGCAGCGGTCAGGTTCGGCTGGTAATCGCGCGGCCAGAGGGTCCACGCAATGGCGAGCCCACCCGCCGCGGTCGCGCCGACCAGCAGCGACCGGCGGCTGACGTGCGGCAGGCGCGATCTGTTTTTTCCAACCGTGTCGCGAATGCCCGCCATGCCCGCTGCTGATAGTCAGGGGCGCGAATCGGCGCAAAGAAAATCGCGCTTTCGCGCCGGGTGCGGTGGCGCGGCTATTTTTCGGACAAAGCGAAATCGACGCGTACAGAAACCTGCGATTCGCTGACCCCCGGGTTGAAGGGCGGAGCGGCCGCCTGCGGCGCCGCCCGGTTCGCGGTCGCGTCCATCTCGTAATAAGGCACCGGCGGCGGCGCGCTGTCACCGCCGTCGCGGATTGTCAGCACGCGATTGGTC
>CBJKNR010000028.1:0-17579 GCA_966417555.1 uncultured Sphingopyxis sp. | reverse complement strand
GGCGATCTCAAAAGCGTCGAGGCGCTGCTCCCGAAGGGCGAGCGCATCGAGGCGCAGGATGCAGCGCGCGGAACGCGGCGCATCGCCATCATCGCGAACGGCCGCCTCGCCGGCGCGCTCTTCGTCACGGCAAGCGGCGAACTCCCGCCGCGCGACTGGCTGATCGCGCAGCTGGCCGCGCCCGCGGTCGCGCCGACGCTGCTCGCGGGCCGCGCCCCCGGCGTGCAGGCCGACCGCGGGGCGATCATCTGCGTCTGCTTCGACATCGGCGTGAAGACGATCGTCGCGGCGATCCGCGACCAGAGCCTCACCGACGTCGCGGCGATCGGCGGGGCGCTGGGCGCGGGCACCAATTGCGGGTCGTGCCGCCCCGCGCTCGCGCGCATATTGACCGAGGAGACAAGCGATGCAGCCTGACGATTTTCCGCCGGCCATGGTCTGGATCGTCGGCGCCGGCCCCGGTGATCCGGAATATCTGACAATGAAGGCCGTGCGCCTGATCGAGCGCGCCGACATCGTCTTCTACGACGCGCTCGTCGGCGACGGCGTCCTCGATCTCATCCCTGCACGCGCCGAACGGGTCAGCGTCGGCAAGCGGTCGGGGCGGCATTCGAAGGACCAGCGCACCATCGACGCCCTGCTTGTCAATGCCGCGGCGGCAGGCAAAAGGGTCGTGCGGCTGAAAGGCGGGGATCCGTCGATCTTCGGCCGTTCGGCCGAAGAGCTGGGCGCGCTGCGCGATGCGGGGTTTCCTGCCCGAATCTGTCCGGGCATCACGACAGCCTGCGCCGCGGCGGCATCCGCCGGCATCTCGCTCTCGCTGCGGGGCGTCGCCCGCGACGTCCGCTTCGTCACTGCGCACAGCAAAGGCGGCGCGGCGCTCGACATCGACTGGACCGCGCTCGCGCGCGGCGGCTCCACCCTCGCCTTCTATATGGGACGCGACGCCGCCGGGGACATCATGCGCGGCCTCATGCGAGCGGGCATGCCCGGCGAAATGCCGGTCCTGATCGCCTGTCACGTCAGCGGCCGCGACGAGCGAAGGCTGGCAACGCGGCTCGACCTTCTCGAACTTGCGACCAAGTCGTTTGCCGCCACCGCGCCGACGCTGATCCTGGTCGGCGCCGCAGTGTCGCTGGCAGAGCCTGCCGCTGCCGATCTCACGCATATCCAGAAATCGCTTCCATAACCAGGCACGGGTTGGTCAACGCGTTTCTTGCGCCCGGCCAGGAAGTCGCTTGACCCTGTAGCTGGTACAGGGTGCATGAAGGGACGAATCCGATCGCGTCCGATCCGGAAGCGCTGATTTCGCAGCGCGACAAACCGGCCGCGCATTGATAAAAGGTCCGACGATGCCGGCTTCGATCATGCGATTGCTGATCATTTTGGGGGTGCTGCTTTGCAGCATGCATCTGGCCGAGCCCGCATCGGCGCATTCCTCCACCGAAGAAGCCGCCTTCCATCTGTCGGCCGGCGACAGCGACCGGAGCGGGCCCGAGCCGGCTTCGAAGCTGGCGCATGGCGGCCATCATCATTGTCCGGTCGCACCCGACCTCGGGCCTGCGACGTCCGAATCGCCGAGCCTTTTTGCCCGCGGCCCGCTCTTTATGACGGGCGCGACGCAGCTTTCATCGCGCGTCCTCCCCCCGCTGCTTGATCCGCCTCTCGCGACCTGAGTGCGCTCGCCGCTGCAAATGCGGCAATCACTCAGATCGATCGAGGATGAATCTCCATGTTCAAATTCGTTGCTGCCATGCTGGCAGCCACTTCGTGCGGCGCGATGGCGGGCGCGCAGGAGGCCGGGACTGAGGCCCGGCAAATATCGGGGTCGCTGCTGACGCTCGACGAGGCGATCGCCCTTGCGGGCGGCGCGGCCCCGGCGGCGGAAGCTGCGGCGGCGGGCGTCGCTTTCGCCGACGCCGGACGGCGGGTCGCGGGCCTCCGGCCCAACCCCGCCCTCGCGGTCGAGGTCGAGAATTTCGTCGGCACCGGCCCCTATAGCGGCGTCAGCGGCGCCGACGTGACGGCAAGCCTCGCCATTCCGATCGAGCTTGGCGGCAAACGCCGGGCGCGGATCGGCGTCGCCGATGCCGAGGCGCACCGCGCCCGCATCGCGCAGGCGATCGCCAAAGCCGATATCAGGTTGCAGGTCATTGAACTCTATGTGCAGGCGGCGGCGGCAGAGGTTCGCGTCGCGATAGCCGAGGACCGGTTCCGCCTTGCCGGCGACACGGCGCGCGCCGCAGCGATCCGCGTCCAGGCCGGGCGCGCATCGCCGCTCGAACAGGAGCGCGCCGACGTCGCACGCCTGACGGCCGAGGCTGAAACGGGCAAGGCACGCCGGATCGCCGACGCGGCGCGTGCCAATCTGGCGCGGCGCATAGGCCGCCCGGCGATCGGCGCCATCGACGTTGCCGTGCTCGGCGGCCCGGGTAACGGCGCAATGGGCCCACCGCGTCCCGCAAGTGCGGCGGGCACGCTCACGCTCGCGGCCGCCGACGCCGATCTCATGGCTGCCGACGCCGGTGTCGCGCTGGCACGATCGCAGCGCGTTCCCGACCTCACCGTCGGGCCGGGCATCCGCCGGATCGAGGCGACGAACGATGTCGCCGCGGTGTTCGGCGTTTCGGTGCCGCTGCCGCTGTTCAGCAACGGGCGCGCCGCGATCGACCAGGCGAATGCGAACCGCCGCCGCGCCGATGCGCAGCGCCGCATGGCCGCGCTCGATGTCGAGCAGCAGATCGCCGATGCCGGGGTCGAGGCGCAAAACGCCGCGGAAGCGGCGCGCGTCGCCAGCGGCCCCGCACTTTCGGCGGCGATGGAAGCCGCCCGTATCGCGCGCATCGGTTATCGCGAAGGCAAGTTCGGGCAACTCGAACTGCTCGATGCCGAACGGACGCTGACCGGGATGCGCTCGGCGTCCGTCGACGCCCTCGCTTCCTATCAACTCGCCAAGGCCCGGTTGGAGCGCTTCACCGCTCCCGCGCCGATCGAAGGAAACTGATCCCATGATTTTCAGCCTCAATCGAAAGCTGCTCTCCGCCGCGATCGTCCCGCTCCTGCTCGCGGGCTGCGGGGGCGGCGAAAGCAGCAAACCCGCCGACGAACATGGCGAAGAAAAAGGCCGCGCCGAAGACGGCCATATCGCGCTCACGGCAGAGCAAATCCGGGCCGCGGGCATCACCCTCGGCCGGCCAGCCACCGGCGGTGCCGGGGCCCTCCAGCTCCCCGCGACCATCGAAGGTGATCCGCAGGCGACGCAGGCGGTATCGGCGGCGATCGGCGGGCGCATCGTTGCGCTCCATCGCAACCTTGGCCAGAGCGTCGGCCGCGGGCAGACGCTCGCGATCATCGAAAGCCGCGAGGCGGCGCAGCTTCAAGGCGAGGTACAGGCGACGAAAGCGCGGCTCGCGCTTGCCCAATCCAATCTCGCACGCGAAGAGCGATTGTTCACGCAGCGCGTCTCGCCGGAACAGGACGTCGTCGCGGCGCGAACCGCCGCGACCGAGGCGCGCATCGCCTACAGACAAGCGCAGCAGCAGGTGTCGGCAGCGGGCGGCGGCGGCGGCCAGCTCAACCGCATGGCGATCGCCGCCCCGATTTCGGGGCAGGTCATTTCGCGCAGCGTCGTGCTCGGCCAGACGGTCGCGTCCGACGCCGAACTCTACCGTATCGCGAACCTTTCGAACGTTTCGCTTGCGCTGAGCCTGCAGCCCGCCGATGCGGGTCGCATTCGTCCCGGCGCGGTGGTTACAGTCAGCGCCCCCGGGCGGCAGACGACAGGCAGGATCAGTTTTGTCTCGCCCGCACTCGATCCGGCGACGCGCCTCGTCCCCGCGATCGCAATCCTCGACAACCGCGCCGGCCAGTGGCGCGTCGGCGAGGCGGTGACCGCCTCGATCGCGCTGGCCATGGGCGATGGCGACAGGTCGATCAGCGTTCCCTCCACCGCCATTCAGACGGTCGAGGGCAAAAGCGTCGTCTTCGTCCGCACCCGGGAGGGCTTCAAGGCGCTTCCGGTCGTCCTCGGCGACCGCGCCGGCGCGAACGTCGTCATACGGTCGGGGCTGGGGGGCACCGAACAGATCGCCATCACCAACAGCTTCGCGCTCAAGGCCGAGATCGGCAAGGGCGAGGCGGGGCATGAGGACTGAGCCATGATCGCCCGCACCGTTACCTGGGCGGTCGACAAGCGCTGGCTTGTCGTCCTGCTCACCGCCATATCCGCCATCGTCGGCGCCTTCGCGCTTTCGCGCCTGCCGATCGATGCGGTTCCCGACATCACCAACAACCAGATCCAGATCAACGTCCGCGCCCCCGCGCTCTCGCCCGAGCTGGTCGAGAAGCAGGTCGCCTTTCCGATCGAGACCGCGCTCGCGGGAATTCAGGGCCTCGAATATACCCGCTCGCTGAGCCGCAACGGCTTTGCGCAGGTGACCGCGGTCTTCACCGACAAGACCGACATCTATTTCGCGCGGCAACAGGTCGGCGAACGGCTGAACGAAGCGGCCGAGACGATGCCCGAAGGCGTCCGTCCCGAAATGGGCCCGATCGCGACCGGACTCGGCGAGGTCTATATGTGGACGGTGCGCCTCGCGCACCGCAAGGACGACGTGCACAAGCCCGGCGAACCGGGGCTCCAGCCCGACGGCAGCTATGTGACGCCCGGGGGCGAGCGGCTCGTCACCGAAGCCGACAAGGCGACCTGGTTGCGCACCGCGCAGGACTGGATCGTCACCCCGCTTCTCCGCACCGTTCCCGGGGTCGCCGGGATCGACGCGATCGGCGGCTATTCTAAACAATATATGGTCGTCCCCGACGTCCAGCGCCTCGCCGCGCTCGGCCTCGGCCTCACCGATCTCGCCGAGGCGCTCGAGCGCAACAACAGCAGCGTCGGCGGCGGGGTGGTCGAGCGCAACGGCGAAGGCCTTGCCGTTCGCTCCGACGCCCTAATCCGCGACGCCGCCGAACTTTCGCGCATCGTCGTCGCGACGCGCGCCGGGGTTCCGATCACGCTCGACCAGGTCGCGAGCGTCCGCACCGGGCAAGCCGTCCGGATGGGCTCGGCGTCGGAGGCGGGCACCGAGGTCGTCGTCGGCACCGCGATCATGCGCATCGGCGAGAACAGCCGCACGGTCGCGACCGCGGTCGCCGACCGGCTCGCGAGCATCAACGCCTCGCTCCCGCCCGACGTCGTCATCGAACCCGTCCTCGACCGCACCAAGCTCGTCAACGCGACGATCTGGACGGTGGGCAAGAATTTGACCGAAGGCGCGCTGCTCGTCATCGTCGTCCTGTTTCTGCTGCTCGGCAATTTCCGGGCGGCGCTGATCGCCGCGCTCGTCATTCCGGTGACGATGCTGCTGACGAGCTTCGGGATGCTCAAGGCCGGCGTCTCGGCGAACCTGATGAGCCTCGGCGCGCTCGACTTCGGCCTGATCGTCGACGGCGCGGTGATCATCGTCGAGAATGCGCTGCGGCGCATGGCCGACCTCCAGCACCGGCACAGGCGCATCCTGACGGTCGAGGAACGGCTTGCGACCGTCGCCGCGGCGGCGCGCGAGATGGTGCGGCCCTCGGTCTATGGCCAGGCGATCATCATCCTCGTCTACGTGCCTTTGCTCACGCTGAGCGGGGTCGAGGGCAAGACCTTCATCCCGATGGCGCTCACCGTCATCATCGCGCTCGGCTTCGCCTTCGTCCTTTCGCTCACCTTCGTGCCGGCCGCGATCGCGATCTGGCTCTCCAAGCGGGTCGAGGAGAAGGAGGGCCGGATCATGACATGGCTCAAACAGCGTTACGAGCCGGGCCTCGACCGGGCGATGCGCAAGCCGAAGCTGACGATCGGCGCCGGGATCGGCGGGTTCGTCGTCGCGATCCTCGCCTTCCTCTCGCTCGGGCAGGTGTTCCTGCCGCAGCTCGACGAGGGCGATCTCCTGATCCAGGCGTTCCGCGTTCCCTCGACTTCGGTCGAGCAGAGCCAAGCGATGCAGCTGCCGATCGAGCGCATGCTGTCGAAACAGCCCGAGGTCGCGACCGTCTTTTCGAAGACCGGCACGGCGGACCTCGCGTCCGATCCGATGCCGCCCAATGCGACCGACAATTTCGTCATCCTCAAACCAAGAAGAGAGTGGCCCGACCCCCGTCTCACCAAGGCCGAGCTCGTCGAGCGGCTGGAGAAGGAGCTGAACAAATTTCCCGGCAACGCCTATGAAATCACGCAGCCCATCCAGATGCGCTTCAACGAGCTTATCGCCGGGGTTCGCGGCGACGTGGCGGTCAAGGTCTTCGGCGACGATTTCGATGCGATGAACGCCACCGCGCAGGAAATCGCCGCGATCCTCCGCAAGACCGAAGGCGCGACCGACGTCCGCGTCGAGGAGACCGAGGGTCTCTCGATGCTCGACATCCGCGCCAACCGCGACGCGATGGCGCGGCTCGGGGTCACTGCGCAGGACGTACAGGATGTTGTCACCGCGACGATCGGCGGCCGTCAGGCCGGCACGATCTTCGAAGGTGACCGCCGCTTCCCCGTCGTCATACGCTTCTCGGATGCGCAGCGGTCGGACCTGTCGGTGCTCGAGCAGGTGCAGGTTCCGGTCGCGGGCGGCGCCTTCGTTCCGCTCGCCAGCGTCGCCGACATCCGCGTCGTCGACGGCCCGAACCAGATCAGCCGCGAGAATGGCAAACGGCGCGTCGTGGTGCAGGCCAATGTCCGCGGGCGCGCGATCTCGGACGTGGTGGCGGATGCCAGGGCAGCGAGCGCCAGCGACGTCCGCCTGCCGGCGGGCAGCTATCTCGAATGGGGCGGTCAGTTCGAGAATCTCGCCTCGGCCCGCGGCCGGCTGCTGCTCGTCATCCCGGCATGCTTCGTGCTGATCCTGCTGCTGCTCTATGGCGCGCTTCGATCGCCGCGCGACGCGGCGATCGTGTTCACCGGCGTTCCGCTGGCGCTGATCGGCGGCGTGCTGGCGCTGTTCGTGCGCGGAATGGACTTCTCGATTTCGGCGGCGGTCGGCTTTATCGCACTGTCGGGGATCGCGGTCCTGAACGGCCTTGTCATGGTGTCGTCGATTCAGGAGCTGATGCGCAGCGGCGTCGCCCGCGCCGAGGCCGCGCGCCTCGGCGCGTTGCAAAGGCTGCGGCCGGTCGTGATGACCGCGCTGGTTGCCAGCCTCGGCTTCGTGCCGATGGCGCTCGCGACGGGTGCGGGCGCCGAGGTCCAGAAGCCGCTGGCGACGGTCGTGATCGGCGGGCTGGTTTCGGCGACCCTGCTCACCCTGTTCGTACTTCCGACCCTCTATGCGCGTTATGGCGGCGAGCGGCCGAAGAATGAGGAAAGGACCGAAGATGGCGCATTCGCCCAGCCATGACGAAGGCGGTCACGACGGGCACGATCACACGGCCGGGGCCAACGCCCGCAGCCTGACGATCGCGCTCGGGCTGACCGGCAGTTTCCTGATCGCCGAACTGGTGGGGGCGTGGCTGTTCAACAGCCTCGCCCTCCTCTCCGATGCCGCGCACATGTTCACCGATGCGGCGGCGCTCGCGATCGCACTCGCGGCGATCCGCATCGGCCGGCGGCCCGCCGACGACAGGCGTACCTACGGCTATCGCCGCTTCGAGATCCTCGCGGCGGCGTTCAACGCGCTGCTCCTCTTCGCGGTCGCGGGCTATGTCCTCTACGAAGGGATCAAGCGGTTCGTCGAGCCGCAGGAGGTGCAGTCGCTCGGCATGCTCGCGGTCGCCGCCGCCGGGCTGGCGATCAACCTCGTCGCGATGCGCGTGCTCGCGGGCGGCAGGGAGGAGAGCCTCAATGTCAAGGGCGCCTATCTCGAAGTGTGGGCCGACATGCTCGGTTCGCTTGGCGTCATCGGCGCTGCGGTCCTGATCCATTTCACCGGCTGGAGCTGGGTCGACCCGATCGTCGCGATCGCGATCGGCCTGTGGGTGCTGCCCCGAACCTGGATCCTGCTCCGCGACACGACCAACATCCTGCTGCAGGGCGTGCCCCGCGGTGTCGATCTCGAAGCCGTTCGGCAGCGTATGACCCGCGTCACCGGGGTGGCCGAGGTGCACGACCTGCATCTCTGGTCGATTGCGGGAAGCGACATGAGCCTGACCGCGCACGCGGTCTTCGGGCCGGACAGTGTGCCCGAAACCGTGCGGCTGGCGATATCCGGAATGCTCCGCGAGGAGTTCGGTATTTCGCACGCGACCATCCAGATGGAATCCGGCACCGGGCAGTGTGAAGACCCGATGCACCGGTAATTCATTCTGATCGGCCGCGATGACGCAAGGTGTCGACGATCACCTGAAACGCCGGCAGGGTCTGGCGACGGCTCGGGTAATAGAGGAAATAGCCGTCGAAGAAGGGCGACCAGTCGTCGAGGACCTGCACGAGCTCGCCCGACGCGATCTGCCGTTCGACGATGCTCTCCGGGACATAGGCGATGCCATAGCCGCTCGCCGCGGCATCGATCATCGCATAGCTGTTGTTGAAGACGAGCTGGCCATCGACCCGGACGCGCAGCTCCCTGCCGTCCTTCCCGAACTCCCACGCATAGAGGCCGCCCGAGGTCTCCTGCCGCATGTTGATGCAGACATGCCCGACCAGATCGCGCGGGTGCGCCGGCTTCTCCCGCGTCGCAAAATAGCCGGGCGAGGCCACCGCGACCAGCCGCCAGTCGGGACCGATCCGCACCGCGATCATGTCCTGCTCGACGCTCTCGCCGAGGCGAACGCCTGCGTCATAACCCTCCTCGACGATGTTGCGGAAACTGTTGTCGAGCAGGAGCTCGACCGAAATGCCCGGATAGTCGCGCAGGACCGGCTTCAGCTTCGGCCAGACGACGCTTTCGAGCGCGTGATCCGACAGGGTGAGGCGGACCGTGCCCGAAGGCTTGTCGTGGAGCGCGGTCAGCGCCGCGATCTCCTCCTCGATTTCGGCGATGCGCGGCGCGAGTGTCTGGAGAAGCCGTTCGCCCGCCGCAGTCGTCGCGACGTTGCGCGTCGTGCGCGTCAGCAGGCGAATGCCCATGCGCGCCTCGAGCTGCTTGATCGCGTGGCTGAGCGTCGATTGGGCAACGCCGAGCCGGGCCGCAGCCCGCGTGAAGCTGCGCTCCTCGGCGACGGTCTGGAACCAGGTCAGCTGGTTGAGGTCGGTGCGGGCCATGGCGATCCCCGGAAGATTATTCGTCTGTTTCGATTAGTTCATGCGAATTTGGACGGGTAATCACTTCCAGACGAACAATCTAGATAGGCGCTGCAACAGTTTCGCAGGAGCCACACCGCCATGGAGGCCGTCGCCCCCTTATCCGAAGCGAAGATCGCACCCGCCGCCGCATGGGGCGCCGTCCTCTCGATGGCGCTGTGCGTCGCGATGCTGATCGCGTCGGAGTTCATGCCGGTCAGCCTGCTGACGCCGATGGCCGCGGGCCTCGGCGCGACCGAGGGCCAGACCGGACAGGCGATCTCGATCAGCGGCCTCTTCGCGGTCGCGGCCAGCCTCCTCATCACCACTGCCGCGGGCGGGCTCAACCGCAAAGGGGTGCTGGTCGCGATCACCGGCCTCATGCTGCTCTCGCTCGTCCTCGTCGCCGCGGCGCCGAACTTTGCCGTACTGATGATCGGCCGCGCGCTGCTCGGCATCTGCATCGGCGGCTTCTGGGCGCTCGCGACCGCGGTCATCATGCGCCTCGTCCCGCAAGACGATGTGCCAAAGGCGCTCGCGCTGATGTTTGGCGGTCAGGCGATCGCCGCCGCCTTCGCCGCGCCGGTCGGCAGCTATCTCGGCGGGCTGTTCGGGTGGCGCGAGGTGTTCTGGGCGCTGACCCCGACCGTGGCGATCAACCTCGTCTGGCACCTTATCGCCCTGCCGTCGCTGCCGGCCACGGACAAGCAGGACGTCCGCGGCATGCTCGGCCTGCTGAACCGCCCCTATTTTCAGCGCGGGCTGATCGCCTGCATGCTGTCGTGGGGCTCGGCCTTCACCATGTTCACCTATCTTCGTCCCTTCCTCGAACAGGTGACGGGGGTCGACGTGACCACGCTGTCGATCCTGCTGCTCATCCTCGGCTGCGCGGGCTTCGCCGGCACCTGGGCCGCGAGCCGTTTCCTGAAGGGTGATATCGCGCCCTTTCTCAAGCTGCCGGCGCTCGTCATGGGCGGCGCGACGGTCGGCCTGCTGCTGCTCGGTTTCTCGGTTGTCGCGGCGGGCCTGTTCATGGCGATCTGGGGCGCGATGAACACCATGTTCTCGGTCATCTGGATGACGTGGATGTCGCAGAACGCCGACGATGCACCCGAAGCGGCAGGCAGCCTGATGGTCGCGGCGATCCAGACCTCGATCCTGCTCGGCGCTGTCGTCGGCGGGATGCTGCTCGACAGCTTTTCGATCCGGGCGACTTTCATCGGCAGCATCGCCCTCGCCGGAGCGGCGCTCCTGCTGATCGGGAATGGCCGCAAGATGCTGAAATCCGGAACCGACAGAAGCGAGGAATGACCATGACGACAGAAACGCCCCCTCGGCCCCCTCAGGCCGCCCCCTTGGTCCGCCGCGAGTTGATGAAACGCGCCAGCGCAGGCGCGGCCGTGCTGTCGGCCGGCCCGCTGTTCGCCCTTTCCGGCGCACGGGCCCAGACAATGGAGACGCAAACCATGACACATGATTGGGACAAGACCTTTCCGAAGAGCCCGAACGTCGACCACCGGAAGATCACGTTCAGGAACCGCTACGGCATCACCCTTGCGGGCGACCTCTACCTGCCGAAGAACCGGGCGGAGAAGCGCATTGCCGCACTCGCCGTCGGCGGTCCGTTCGGTGCGGTGAAGGAGCAGGCATCGGGGCTGTACGCGCAGACCATGGCCGAGCGCGGCTTCGCGGCCCTCGCCTTCGACGCCGCCTTCGCCGGCGAGAGCGGCGGCGAGCCGCGCAATGTCGCCTCGCCCGACATCAACACCGAGGATTTCAGCGCCGCGATCGACTTCCTCGGCCTGCACCCTGCCGTCGACCGCGAGCGGATCGGCCTCATCGGCATCTGCGGCTGGGGCGGCATGGCGCTGAGCGCCGCGGCGGTCGACAAGCGCGCCAAGGCGGTCGTCGCGAGTACCATGTACGACATGACGCGAGTCATGTCGAAGGGCTACAACGACAGCGTGACGCTTGAGGAGCGCACGCAGACGCTCGAGCAACTGAGCCGCCAGCGCTGGGCCGACGCCGAAAAGGGAACCCCCGCCTATCAGCCGCCTTATAACGAGCTGAAGGGCGGCGAAGCGCAGTTCCTCGTCGACTATCACGACTATTACAGGACGCCGCGCGGCTATCATGCACGCGCGGTCAACTCGGGCAACGCGTGGACCCGGACCACGCCGCTGTCGTTCATGAACATGCCGATCCTGACCTATATCGCAGAAATCTCGCCGCGTCCGCTCCTGCTGATCCACGGCGAGAAGGCCCACTCGCGCTATTTCAGCGAGACCGCATACGAAGCTGCGGCCGAACCGAAGGAGCTGATGATCATCCCGGGCGCCAGCCACGTCGACCTCTACGACCGCGTCGGCCTGATCCCCTTCGACAAGCTGCAAAGCTTCTTCGAGCAGCATCTTGTCTGAGGCGCGCGTTGTGAACCCGACAGCGCGTCATTGCGTCGCGATCGGCCTTGCGGTCGCCGCCCTGCTACTCCCGGCTGCCCCGGCGCCAGCTCAGGCCACGACGACGAAGGAGGACGTCATGAAGCTCTACCGCAACGGAACCCGGCCCTCGCAAAAGGGGCCGGCCGAATGGTTCACCGGCAATGTCCGCATCGATCCCCTGAGCACCGCGCCCGAGCCCGCGCGCCACGGCGCGGCGAGCGTCACCTTCGAACCCGGCGCGCGGACGGCCTGGCATACGCATCCGCTCGGCCAGACGCTGATCGTGACCTCGGGCACCGGCTGGACGCAATGCGAGGGCGAGCCGATCGTCGAGATCCGCGCCGGCGACGTCATCTGGTGCCCGCCCGGCCATCGCCACTGGCACGGCGCGACGCCGACGACCGCGATGACCCACATCGCCATCCAGGAAGCGCAGGGCGGCAAGATGGTCGAGTGGATGGAGCATGTGTCCGACGCGCAATATCTGGCCGGGGCCCCACCGGCGGGCGATCGGCGCTAGGGCCGCGCGGATGCCGGGACGCTCTCTGGCCGCGCTGGCGGCCCTCCTCGCCGGCGCCTGTGCGGCGCCGGCGTCCCATGCCGATGCCGCGCCCCGGACCCAAAGCCGACCCGGACAAAATGCGGAGGAAGTCATGAAGATCAGGATCATTGCCGACGAACGCACCCTGACGGCCGAACTGGAAAATAGCGCAGCAGGGCGAGACTTCGCCGCCCTGTTGCCGCTGGAGCTGACGCTGAGCGACTATAATCGCACCGAGAAGATTGCCGATCTCCCCCGGCGCCTCTCGATCGAGGGAGCGCCGGGCGGGATCGACCCGGAGGTCGGCGACATCGCCTATTATGCCCCTTGGGGCAATCTCGCGATCTTCTACCGCGACTTCGGCTATTCGCGCGGCCTCGTCCGACTCGGACGCCTCGACAGCGGTGCCGAAGCGCTGGCCAGACTCGACGGCTCCGTCCGCATCGAGATCCTGCCATCCGACGGCTGACCGGAACGGCACGCACGCGGCGGCCCGACCATGCAGCGCCGAAATGGCCCCCGGCTTACGCCGTCTGCGCGCCCGGAACGTTCAGCGCGCCTTCGAGCCAACCCTTGAGCGCGCTCTTGGGCGCCGCGCCGACCTTGGTGTCGGCGATCTCGCCATTTTTGAACAGGATCATCGTCGGGATGCCGCGCACGCCATATTTGCTCGGCGCGTCGGGATGATCGTCGATGTTGAGCTTGGCAATCACCACCTTGCCCGCGAGTTCGTCCGAGATTTCCTCGAGCGCCGGGCCGATCATCTTGCACGGGCCGCACCATTCGGCCCAGAAATCGACGAGCACGGGCGTGTCGCTGTCGAGCACGTCCGACTGGAAGCTCGCGTCGGTGATAGGCTTGGTACCCATAGTCTGAACTCCTGAAATATTGTTGGTGCCAAGCTAAGGCGTCGGCGCGCCGGGCTCAAGGGGAGAAGCCGGCAAATTCGCCTTGGTCGCCGCCAAGCCGGGCTTGTGCGCGTCGAGCAGCGCGTCATCGAGCCGGATCAGCCGCGCCGCCGCCGTATAGAGCAGTACCGCCTCGACCCGCCGCCCCGGAAAGATCACGGCGAGCGCATCGCGATACGCCGCCATCTGCCGGAGATAGGCGGGCTGGACCCCGGCGGCGCTCGCCGGCACATGCCGCCCGGTCTTGTAATCGATCACCGTCACCGCATCGTCGGTGACCAGAAGCCGGTCGACGATCCCCGCTACCACTACCCCGTCGACCACTGCCGATAAAGGCACTTCGGCCAGCGATCCCGGCCCGAACAGCGCCGCGTGCGCGGGGTCTTCGAGCACGCCAAGCACCTCGTCCACCATCGCCGCGCGCGTGTCCTCGTCAAGTGCCGCCGCCTGCACTGTCAGCCAGTGCCCGGCCGCGATGCGCCGCCGCCCGGGCGCCACCGGGGGCAGCCGTTCGAACAGCGTATGAAGCAGCAGCCCCCGCTCGACCGCGACGCTGCGCTCGCCCCCTTGCGGCGGCGATGCGACATCATCCTCGCCGAGCGCCGACGGCGCGAGCGGGCGCGGGGGACGCGCTTCCTCGGGTGCGGATTTCAGCGCCCAGTCGGGGATTGCCACCACCGGCGGCGCAGCAGCAGCCTTCTCCCGTTGCCGCGCCCACGCCTTTGCATTGACCGCGTGGACGCGCTTCTGCCCCCACCGCGGCCCGGCATCCTGCCAGCCGAGCCCCATATCCTCCATCACGCCGTCGACCGCCGCGTGCCAGCACAGTTCGGGCAGCGAGCGATCTTCCTTCCTGGTGATGCCGGCGACCACCAGCAACTCCTCGGCACGCGTCATCGCGACATAGAGCAGCCGCCAATGCTCCTCGATCTCGGCCGCGGCCTTGGCATCGTGCGCGGCAGCGACCGGCCCGTACCGTTCCTCCCTGGGCAGGCCGAACACGGGCAACCGGTCCCAGCCCTCCAGCGACAGGTCGAACCCGCGCTGGCGCTGCACCGGATCGTCGGTCGCGTCGGCGAGGATGACGATCGGCGCCTGCAAGCCCTTCGATCCGTGCACCGTCATCACGCGCACGACGTCGCTGCGCGCCTCGGTCTGGCGCTTGATGTCGGCGCCGCTCGCCTCGACCTCGCTCAAAAAGGCGAGCAGAGAGGGGGTGTGCTGGCGCTCGAAAGCCAGCGCCTGGTTCAGGAGCTCGTCGATCGGGTCCCGCGCCTCGCGCCCGAGCCGCGCATAAAGCCGCCGCCGCCCCTGCATCGGCCCCGACAAAACCCGGTCGAGGAAGCGATAGGGTGTCGTGAAATCGGCCATGCCGAGCAGATGGCGCAGCGCCGCCATCGTCTCCGCCGGCACCTCGGCCTCGCGCGCGCGGAGCTGCTCCCACAGCGCCCGCCTGCCGCGCGCGTGCGCAAAGCCGAAGAGATCGTCCTGCGACCAGCCGATCAGCGGCGACACAAGCAGCGCCGCGAGATTGAGGTCATCGAGCGGCTGGATCGCGAAGCGCATCGCCGACAGCAGATCCTGCACCCCCAGCGGCTGGGTCAGCGCGAAACGGTCGACGCCCGCGACCGGCACGCCCAGCGACTGCAGCCGCGCGACGATCCGCGCCGCAAGGTCGCGGCGGCGGCGGACAAGGATCAATATGTCGCCCGGCGCGACGCTGCGCCCGTCCTTGCCGTGCAGGGTCCACTCCTGCACCTCGTCGGCGATCGCGCGCGACAGGCGCAGGCTCGCCGGATCGTTCGCAGGCGCGAGCGGATCGCCGCCCTCGCCCGCATCCTCCTCGGCCGTCTCCTCGCTCTCGCCCTCGGCCGCCAGCGCCTTGCCGACCGGCAGCGGCTGCCACAGCTCGACGCGTCCCGGATGCGCGCTGCGGAACGGCAGATGCGGCGGCTCGTCGCTCGCGAGGCCCATCGCTTCGGTCCCGCCGCCCGCCACCCACGCATCGACGACGTCGAGCACCGCGGGGCTCGACCGATAGTTGGTGACGAGATCGACCTCGGCAAAGGGCTGACCGCCGTCGGCCGCCCATTCGCCGAACCGGATCCGCGCCGCCTCGAACGCCGCGGGTTCGGTGCCCTGGAAACCGAAGATCGCCTGCTTGCGGTCGCCGACGGTGAACATCGTGCGCACGCGCTCGTCCTTCGCGCCCACGCCGGCGAAAAACTCCCCGGCGAGCGCCGCGACGATCGCCCATTGCCGCGTATTCGTATCCTGCGCCTCGTCGACAAGGATATGGTCGGTACGCTGGTCGAGCTTGAAGCGCACCCATTCGCCGAACTGCCCGAGCCGCAGCAGCGACCCCGCAATCGCGATCAGATCGTCGAAATCGGCGAGCCCGCCCTCACGCTTCGCGAGCGCATAGGCTTCGGCAAAGCGGCTCCCCAGATCCCACGCCGCGGCGAGCTCGTCGGCGACGCGCATCGCGGCGCCAGTCGCGAGCAGCTCCTGTGCGGCCTCCACGACCCGCACCGCGCTGTCAACGCAGTCGGTCATCCGCCCCTTGTCGCCCGCGAAATCGGCGCGCAGCTCACCCTTGCCGGTCAGGAAGCAGCCGAGCAGATCGCCGAGCATCGTCGCACGCATCGGCGCATCGGCGGCGAGCCAGCCGGCCATCGCGTCCGCGCAGGCGAGCACGGTCTTG
This sequence comes from uncultured Sphingopyxis sp., assembly GCA_966417555.1. Classification (GTDB taxonomy): domain Bacteria; phylum Pseudomonadota; class Alphaproteobacteria; order Sphingomonadales; family Sphingomonadaceae; genus Sphingopyxis. Next base: position 1,792 of record CBJKNR010000028.1, on the reverse strand, counting down.
GTTCCCCAATTCGCCCCGCTCGCCGCGACCATGCGAATATGCGCGTCGGCAATCGCCCCCTCTGCGATCCGCGCCGCCAGCCATGCATCGGGGTCGCCGTCCGGCAGCCCGAGCGCGGCGCGCAGGTCGCCCGCCCGGGGCGGCAATATCCGCGTCTGAAACGGCGCCGCAAAGGCATGGGCGCAGCGCACGAGGAATGCGATTCCCGCCTCTTGCCCCATCCGCCGCGACAGCATCGCCGCCTGCGCGCGCATCGCATCGCCGTCGGCCGGCTGCGCGAGCAGCTTGCCCAGCACCTGCCGCTGCAATTCGGCCGCCTCGCCCTCCTCAAGCGCGCGAAAGCCCGGCATGATCTTCGCCTCGAGCGGGAAGCTCGCGAGCAGGGTCTGGCAGAAACTGTGGATCGTCTGGACGCGGATCGCGCCCGCCGCGCTGTCGATCACGGTGGCGAAGAGCGAGCGCGCGCGATCGAGAATGCCCGGCTGCTCCCAATCGGCACCGAGCGCGCGGAGGTCGAGCCGCAGGTCGCCGTCGTCCATCCGCACCCAGAGCGCCAGCCGCTCGTGGATGCGGTGCGCCATTTCGGCGGCACCTGCCTTGGTGAAGGTGATGCAGAGGATCGCGTCGGGCGCGACTCCCGCGAGCATCAGCCGCAGCACGCGCGCCGACAGCACCTGCGTCTTGCCCGTCCCCGCCGAGGCGCCGAGCCAGACATGTTCGCCCGGCTCCGCCGCCGCCTGCTGCGCGGGGTCGAGATCGTGGAGCCGCGTCATGCCGCGCCCCTGCCATCGGCATCGGCATCGCCACCGCGCCCGAACCATTCGTCGCGGCGCATCAGCTGGTCGTAATCGGTGAAGCGCTTCACCGCGTCGCCCGGCGCAAACGCCGCATCGCCGAGCAGCCAGGCGGCCGTCAGTTCGGCGAAGGCATCATAGGCGCGTGCGACCGCCTCCTCGGCAGTCTTGAGCTTGCGCCGCGGCCCGTGCGTCGGAGCGATGCTGCCGCCCGTGCCCTTAGCGCGGTCGGCCTTGAGGCTCCAATATTCGAGCGCATGGATCGGCCCCGCCGCGACGCCCTCGACCTTGCCCATTTCGGCGAGCAGTCCGAGCAGCCCCAGCTGGTTATCGAGCCCGTCGAACGCCGCGCTGCCGCTCGGCGCCGCGCCGGTCTTGTAATCGACGATCGCAAGGCTGCCGTCCCCCAGCCGATCGATCCGGTCGGCCTTGCCCGACAGGCGGATGCCGCCCACCTCATGCACGCCGCTGGCCTCGGTCGCGATCGGCTCGCGCCCCTCGGCGCGTCCCTCGCGCACCCGCTCGGCGGCCCAGCGCAGCGCGGGTTCGATCCGCGGGAACCAGAAAGCCCGCGCCAGCGCGTCGAGCGCCGGATCGCCGTACAGGCGGCCGAGTTCGGCCTCGAGCGCCTCGGGCGTGGCCCCGGCTCGCTGCCAATCCTCCATGAACGCATGGACGCGCGTGCCAAGCCAGCGCGGATCGGGCCCGGCGCGCAGCGGGTCGAGCACCGACAGCCGCAAAATCCGTCCCGCGTAAAAAGCGTAAGGATCCTTCGCGAGCAGATCGACCCCCGTGACGCTGATATGATCGGGCCGCGCCTCGGCGGGCGGCCGCGGCCGCGGCATCGGCGCGGGCTGCGCCTTCCCTGCCGGCACATCGAGCGCCGCCGCGAGCGCGGTCACGCTTTCGCCGTCGATCCGCGCCTCGGGCAATTCGCCCGCGAGCGCGGCGAGCCGCAGCCAGAAGCGCGATGCCACTGCCGGGTCGCCGCCGCTCCG